>NZ_JANSHS010000551.1:0-682 GCF_047461695.1 Synechococcus sp. R6-7 | reverse complement strand
CGCGTCAGCGGGACGGAGTCCTTTCGCGTCGGCGGGACGGAGTCCTTATCCACCTCGCCCCCTTTAACAGAGGAACGGGAAGAACTGGCCGGCTATCTGCTGGGGGACTTGTCTCCCGAGCAGGCGAGTGCTCTAGAGGCACGCCTAACTCAAGACCCTCGGCTGGTGGCCGAACTGCAAGCCTTGCAAGAAACCTTGGAATTGTTGCCCTACGGATTGCCAGGAGTACTCCCGCCTGCCAGCTTGCGCGATAAGGTGATGGCAGAGGTGGGGGCTATCGGCTTACGCGAGCAGGAGATGGCAGTCCCCCTTCACTCTCCACTGCCTGCTTTTGGGGTGGGGTGGCGCTGGTTGGGAGGCTTGGTGGCGGCAATTTTGGTTCTGCTCAGCTTAGACAACTGGCGACTGCGGCAAGCTCTGCAACTGGCCCAGCTAGAATCGGTGCGGGCATTATCCCATCTCCTGCAACAGCCGGGATCCCGTCTGGTGCATTTGCAGGGGGAGGTGGGGACGGCCAATGTGCTGTTTCGCCCAGGAGACTGGCAGGAGGTTATCTTGGCCGCACGGGATCTGCCCCAACCGGTGGCGGGGGAGCGCTACTCCCTCTGGCTCAAGCTGGATAATGGCGAGTTCCTCCACTGTGGTGACTTTCAGGTGGATGCTCAAGGCTCTGCTCTGGTGG
>NZ_JANSHS010000550.1:0-4645 GCF_047461695.1 Synechococcus sp. R6-7 | reverse complement strand
GTGCGGGGCTCCTGCGATTTCTAGCTGACCTCTCCCATCACCTCCCCTATCGGCACCTTTCTGCTCCGCGACGCCGAAGCGACCGGCTGGGATGGCCTCAGGCCCTGATCCCCGCTTCCCTGGGAAGGCTCCCTGTCCACTGTTGCGACGGGCTAGGTGATGACGTCTGGCTGCTGCCGACCGGTGCGGGCGCGAATCTGGGCAAGGTGATCGGCCAGTTGAATCTGTTCGGCCAAGGCCACTTGGGGATCCAGGCCATGCCGGGCGGGATCCAGCTCCAATCGCTCCAGGTACACCCGCAGGGTGGCTCCGTGGGTGCCGGTTCCCGAAAGCCGGTAGATGATGCGGGATCCATCCTCAAAGCCAATGCGGATCCCTTGGTGGCTGGTGGTGCTGCCGTCCACGGGATCGGTGTAGCTGAAGTCGTCAGCGTAGGCCACCAGCTGGGATCCCAGGCGCTGGCCCACCCACCCGGGCAGGGAGCGTCGCAAGTCTTCCATCAGCGCCTCGGCCACCTCCACCGGCAGTCCCTCGTAGTCGTGACGGGAGTAGACGTTGCGCCCATAGGTGCGCCAGTGCTCTTCCACGATCTGCCGCACCGGCTGCCGTCGAACGGCCAAAATGTTCAGCCAAAACAGGACGGCCCAGAGCCCGTCTTTTTCCCGGATGTGGTGGGATCCGGTACCGAAGCTCTCTTCCCCGCAGAGGGTAACTTTGCCCGCATCCAGCAGGTTGCCGAAGAATTTCCAGCCGGTGGGGGTCTCGTAGCAAGGGATCCCCAGCTTGGCCGCCACCCGATCCGCTGCCTGGCTGGTGGGCATGGAGCGGGCAATTCCCGCCAGACCTTCTCGGTAGCCGGGTACCCGGTGGGCATTGGCAGCCAAGACTGCCAAGCTGTCGCTGGGGGTCACGTAAAATTGGCGGCCCAGGATCAGGTTGCGATCCCCATCCCCATCGGAAGCGGCCCCAAAGTCCGGCCCATCTTCCCGAAACAACAGTTCCACCAACGAGCGGGCATGCACCAGGTTGGGATCCGGGTGTCCGCCGCCAAAATCCGGCAGGGGCTGCCCGTTGAGCACACTGCCCTCTGGCGCTCCCAGGGATCCCTGGAAAATGGCGTGGGCATAGGGGCCGGTGACGGCGTGCATGGCGTCGAAGGCAATGCGGATCCCGGAAGCCAGGTAGTCGCGGATGGCCTCGAAATCGAACAGACGCTGCATCAGGCCCAAGTAATCGGCCACCGGGTCGATGACGGACACCGTGAGGGACCCCAGCCGTTGCTCGCCCAAGCGATCCAGATCGACATCGGGAGCTTCCAGGATGCGGTACTCCCGGATCTGCTGGGTGCGGGCGTAAATGGCCTCGGTCACCTTCTCCGGGGCAGGGCCACCGTTGCCGATGTTGTACTTGATGCCGAAATCCCCCTGGGGGCCGCCGGGGTTGTGGCTGGCAGAGAAGATGATCCCCCCGTAGGCGCCGTACTTGCGGATGAGACAGGAAACCGCCGGCGTGGAGAGGATCCCTCCTTGGCCCACCAGGACTCGCCCGATGCCGTTGGCCGCCGCCATCTTGAGCAGGATCTGAATGGCCTCGCGGTTGTAGTAGCGGCCATCCCCCCCCACCACCAGGGTTTGGCCGGCGGATCCCTCTAGGACATCAAAAATGGATTGGACGAAGTTTTCCAGGTAGTGGGGCTGCTGAAACACCGATACCGGCTTGCGCAGGCCAGAGGTGCCGGGTCTCTGGCCAGGGAAGGGCGTCGTGGGAACAATGCGCAGGCTCATAGGCTGCCGGAAAAGCTGCTTGCTCCTCTACTATCTCATCGTTGGGCCTCTTGTTTGGGCTGAGTTGCATCGGCAGCGCAGACTTCTTTCCCTGCCCATCCATGTGTGGATTGGGTTGAGCGGACTGCATCATCTCGGCTGGTAGCCCTCCATCTTCAATCCCCTGGCTTAACCACCCACTCCACCGGGGTTTTGCTGGGATCCGGCAATTTCAACGAGAACAGCCCCGCCGCCAAGATCAAGAGGGTGGAAAACCAAAGACAGCCCTCCAATCCGTAGAACTGGAAGAGGATCCCAGAAGTTACCGTCCCCAACAGCCGCCCGCCGGAATTAGCCATGTAATAAAAGCCCACATTGAGGGCTACGTCGTCGTCTTCCGTGTAGGCCAGCACCAGGTAGGAATGCACTGCCGAATTGAAGGCAAAGACGATCCCGAACAGGATCAAGCCGCCGGTGATCACCAGCTCCGGTGCCAGCCCGGCCATGAAGGCTGTGGCAATGATCGCCGGCACCGCCGTCAGCACGAAGGTCCAAATCTGGATGGTGCGGGCCTTGGGAGCACGGCCAGGGCGACCCCCACCCAGCAGTTGCGGCGCTACAAACTGAATGAACCCATAGCCAATCACCCAGATGGCCATGTAACTGCCCACCTGCATAAAAGTCCAGCCCAGCTCGTCGTAGAGAAACACCGGCAGGGCCACCACAAACCACACATCCCGCGACCCAAACAGGAAAAAGCGAGCTGCCGAGAGGATGTTGATCTCTCTGCTCTTGGAAAACAGCCGCTTGAAGGGGATCTTGGCCTTGATTTTGCCCATGTCTGCCGGCAGCAGCGCCCCCGAACAGAAGATCAAAGCCAACGCCCCCGCCTGGACAAAGTTGGCCATGCGGAAGCCCATGGGATCCCCGTAGATTTCGGTGAAGATCTGCAGCAGGGCCGCTCCCACAAAGAACCCCACCCCCTTGAGGGCGTTTTTGGATCCCGTGAGCATAGCCACCCAACGAAACAGGCGGGATTCCGCTTCTTTGGGCACCACCAGGCGGATGGCGCTTTTGGAGCTCATCTTGGTGAGGTCTTTGGCGATCCCGGCCAGAGCTTGGGCCGTCATCACGTAGGCCACCTGGCCCCAGACCGGCCACTGCAGGTTGATCACCCCCAGCATCACCAGGCCAAAGATCTGAATGGCAATGCCGCCGTAGAGGGTCAGCCGCAGGCCAAAGAGGGATCCAATCCAGCCGCCCAGGAAGTTGGTGATCACCCCGAAGATCTCGTAGAAGAGGAACAGCATGGCAATCTGGATCGGGGTGAAGCCCAACTTGTGGAAGTGGAGCAGCACCAACATGCGGATGGCGCCATCGGTGATGGTGAACCCCCAATAGGCCGCTGTAACCAGGGCGTAGTTGCGAACCGCAGAGGCTTGAGCCGTCGAAACAGAAGTCATGGGCAGGTCTCCAAGGGAGATGTTTCTATAGACTGCGGGCCACTTTGCGGGCCAGTTCCGCCATGCGGTTGGCGTAGCCCCATTCGTTGTCGTACCAGGCCAGGATCTTCACCTGGGCGCCATCCACCACCATCGTCGAGGGCGCATCCACAATGCTGGAACGGGGATCCCCTTTGAAATCCACCGAGACCAGGGGCAGCTCCTCGTAGCCGAGGATCCCCTTGAGTTCGCCCTCGGCTGCAGTTTTTAAGAGGTGATTGACTTCTTCCACGGTGGTGGGCCGCCTGACTTCGAACACCGCATCGGTCAGGGAAGCGTTCAAGAGGGGCACGCGCACGGCAATGCCGTTCAACTTGCCGTTGAGTTCGGGGTAAATCAGCCCAATGGCCGTGGCCGAGCCGGTGGTGGTGGGCACCAAAGACAGCAGAGCGGAGCGGGCCCGCCGCAGGTCTTTGTGGGGGGCATCCACCATGGTTTGAGTATTGGTGACGTCATGGATGGTGGTGATCACCCCGTGAACAATGCCGATTCCCTCGTGGATGACCTTCACCAAAGGAGCCAGGCAGTTGGTGGTGCAGGAAGCCGCCGTGAGCAAATGGTGCCGGGCCGGGTCGTACAGGTGATCGTTGACACCCATAACAATGTTGAGGGCCTCTTCGTCCTTGACAGGGGCAGCCACAATCACCTTGCGCACCCCCGCTTTGAAGTAGGCATCCAGCTCCGCTGCCTTGACAAATTTGCCCGAGCATTCCAGCACTAGCTCGATCCCCAACTCTGCCCAGGGCACTTCACCGGGGGATTTGTGTTCGCTGAAGGTGAGGGTTTTCTCTTGGATGCGCAGCCGGTTATCGGATCCCTCGATATCGATAGTCCAGCGGCCCTGCACCGAGTCAAACTTCAACAGGTGGGCCGCCGTCGCAGCTCCCCCTTTGATCTCGTTGATGTGGGCGAATTCCAGCTCTTCCCAGCCCCAAGCAGCCCGCAACACCAGCCGTCCGATGCGGCCAAAACCGTTGATGCCCACCCGCACTGCCATAGCATTGACCCTAGACTTGTCCAGAAGGGATCCCGCTCTCTCAGGGCAAATCCCGCCTCAACTTTATCAGAACGCCCTAGTCGTTTCAAGACAAGTTGATGGGTAGGGTCAGGAGAGACTGGCCGATGGGGGTCGGTTCACGGTTGGCCTTGGGAAATGTTGCCGAATGTCCTGAAATCCAAAAGGGATCCGCTGAGGCAGCCCCAATCGACAACAGGGCCTATCCTGTAGCCGATTTGCAGTCCAGATCCACACCTCTGGGCAACAATTCGCCCAACCCGGCAACCGGTGGCCTAAGCTGGGAAAAGTTGTGCTTTTCTGGATGTGCCCCCGCCGCCTCAGCCTTCTGTGCAGGATGACTTTCCTCCCTTGCCTCCCCCCCC
>NZ_JANSHS010000549.1:0-2359 GCF_047461695.1 Synechococcus sp. R6-7 | reverse complement strand
GCTTTAGCGGTCGGAGTCGGGTAGTTTACCTGCTGCTGGAGAGGCTGCTGGGGCCGGCCATAATGGGAAAACGCCATCCTGGCTGTGGCGGAATCCTTTGCGAGAGCTTGCCTGCATCCATGCTGGAACACGACATTGTCATCATCGGGGGAGGGCTGGCCGGTTGCCGAGCGGCTTTGGAGGTTATGCGACGGGATCCCAGCCTCGACCTGGCCTTGGTGTCCAAAACCCATCCCATTCGCAGCCACTCGGTAGCAGCCCAAGGGGGCATTGCCGCCGCCTTACAAAATGTTGATCCGCAAGATTCCTGGGAGGCTCATGCCTTCGATACCGTCAAGGGATCCGATTACCTAGCGGATCAAGATGCGGTGGAGATTCTGGCCCGGGAAGCTCCTGAAGTGATCATCGACCTAGAACACTTGGGGGTCTTGTTCTCCCGCCTGCCGGATGGCCGCATTGCCCAGCGGGCCTTTGGGGGACACAGCCACCCGCGCACCTGCTATGCCGCCGACAAAACTGGGCAAGCCATTTTACACGAGTTGGTGAGCAACCTCAAGCGCTTTGGGGTCAAACTCTACAGCGAATGGTATGTGCTGGATCTGATCCTGGCAGAAAACCAAGTCCAGGGCGTGGTGATGTTGGAGCAGGCCAGCGGGCGGCTGGAGGTGGTGCGGGCCAAGGCGGTTATGTTGGCTACAGGCGGCTATGGACGCATCTACAACTCCACGTCCAACGACTTTGCTTCCACCGGCGATGGCATGGCGATGGTGGCGCGGGCCGGCCTGCCTCTGCAGGATATGGAGTTTGTGCAGTTTCATCCCACGGGCCTGTATCCGGTGGGGGTGTTGATCTCAGAGGCAGTGCGCGGAGAGGGGGCCTATCTGATCAATGGGAAGGGGGAGCGCTTCATGGCCGCCTATGCCCCCAGCCAGATGGAATTGGCCCCACGGGACATCACCTCGCGGGCGATTGTTACGGAGGTGCGGGCCGGGCGCGGTATTGACGGCAAAGATTTTGTCTACTTAGACCTGCGGCATCTGGGGGCAGAAAAGATCCACACTCGGCTGCCCTTCTGTTGGGAGGAGGCCCATCGCCACTTGGGCATCGATGCGGTTGTCGATCCCATTCCAGTGCGACCGACGGTGCACTACTGCATGGGTGGGATCCCGGTGACGGTGGAGGGGCAGGTACTGCGGGATGCCCAAACCCGTGTGGAAGGGCTGTTCGCTGCCGGTGAAACGGCCTGTGTTTCGGTGCATGGGGCCAACCGGCTGGGCAGCAACTCTCTCCTGGAGTGCGTTGTTTTCGGGCGGCGCACAGGGGCAGCCATGGTAGAAGCCGTCAGAGGTCGAGCCTTGCCGAAAGTGGACGAGGGATCCCTACTCAAACAGGCCGCCAGCCGGATTGCCGGGCTCCTGGAACGATCAGGGAAGAGCCGCATTGATCAGGTGCGGCGGCAATTTCAAGATTGCATGACCGAGCATTGCGGCGTCTACCGCACCGAATCGGTTCTCCAAGAAGGGATCCAAACATGGCAACAGATCCGCCAGCGTTACGAGCAGGATTTGCGCTTGGACGATCGGGGCAAGGTGTGGAACACCGAGCTGATCGAAGCGCTGGAGCTGGACAACCTCATGACGGTGGGGGCTTTGATCCTCGCCAGCGCCCTGGAACGGCGGGAAAGCCGTGGCTCCCACGCGCGGGAAGATTACCCCCAACGGGATGATCAACGGTTTTTACAACACACCTTGGCTGCCTTTCGCGAGGGATCCCCTCAGATCAGCTATCGCCCCGTGGTGATCACCCGGTTTCCCCCTCAGGAGCGAAAATACTAACTTTCCAGAGGCCTCCCAGGCCGATTAGGATTGCTCTATCGTTCCCGTTAGCAGGATGGAGCCCCTTTCAAAATTATCCAATATCTAGAGATTCCATCTTCGCCAGCTTGAAATCTCGTCTACTGCCGGAGGGCCAGCCATGCAAGAAACCCTGGAGAAAGCAGCCGTCGCCCTGCAAGCGGAGCTGAATCTGGAGCCTTTTTGGATGCCCTTTACGGCCAATCGGCAATTTAAAGCCAACCCGCGCCTGTTGGTGGCCGCCCGAGACATGTACTACACCAGCCACGATGGCCGCCAAATCCTAGATGGGACTGCCGGGCTGTGGTGTGTGAATGCCGGCCACTGTCGTCCCCCAATTGTGGAAGCAATCCAACAGCAGGTGGCCCAACTGGACTACGCCCCAGCTTTTCAAATGGGCCATCCCAAAGCCTTTCAACTGGCAGAGCAGCTCATCCAGCTCACTCCTGCCGGACTGGATCACGTTTTTTTCACCAACTCTGGCTCTGAGGCGGTGGATACGGCCC
>NZ_JANSHS010000548.1:0-2726 GCF_047461695.1 Synechococcus sp. R6-7 | reverse complement strand
AAGCAGTCAGGGTCGGGTAGTTTACCTTAAAACACCAGCTCAACCTCTGCCAAGGCGGCTTCCGGCCCCACCAGAGCAATGGCCGGGGGGGTCAGGTAGGTCTTTGCGGCTTGGTGGAGCTGCTCTGGGGTGAGCTGCCTGACCCTCTGCAAATACTGCCGGTCAAACTCCATGCCCAAGCCCAAAATCTCGTACCAGCCCACCAGTTGGGCCACCTGGGCATTGGTTTGTTTGCTGAGGGCATACTGGCCCAGAAGTTTGCGCTGCGCCATTTCCACCTCTGCCAGGTCGAGCGGATTGGCCTGCAGACGGTGGATTTCTGCTTGTAGGCGTTCCAGAGCCACCTGGGTGTTCTCTGCTGCAGTGCCCATGTAAACCCCAAAAGGGGCGGGATCCCGACGGGTGGCAAAAAAAGCCGAGACCTCATAGGCCAGGCCACAGCGCTCCCGCAGTTCCACGAACAGACGGCTGGACAGACCGCTCCCCAAGTAGGTGGCCAGCAACTTCAGGGCCGGATAATCCGCAGAAGCAGCAGGGGATCCGCGAAACCCAATCAAGATTGTTGTCTGCTGAGTGGGCTGGGGCAACCTCAGCAGTTGGGGATCCCTCAGAGGGGGCAGGGGAACATCCCGATCCTCTGGAGAGGGGCCGGGAACAACCCAGTCCCCCAAAGCCGCTTCCACCTGGGCAGCCATTTGCTCCGGCGGCTCTGGGCCGATCACCACCATCACCATTCCATTGGGACGACAGTAGGCCGCGTGATAGGCTACCAAATCCTCGCGGGTCAGGGATCCCACCGTTTCCAGCCGTCCCAACCCCGGCAGAGCGTAGGGATGATCCCCATAGAGGGCTTGTTGCACCTGCTCGAAAGCCAGGCTGAAAGGCCGTTCCTGTTGGGCGCGAATGGCTTGCAGCATCAACGCCTGCTCTCGCGCCACCTCCTCTTCAGGAAAACTGGGATCCCGCAGCGTCTCCGCAAGCAAATCCAGCAGCTCCGGGAAATCGGCAGCCACACAGCGCAGGCTCACCTCGAAAGAGTCGGCAGAACTGTCCACCGATAGCGAGGCTCCCAGCGATTCCACCGCAGCAGCAATGGCCTGGGAGTTGCGCCGATGCGTGCCTTTGGTGAGGACAGCCGCCATCAAGTGGCTCACCCCCGCCTGTTGCGGCCGCTCTGCCCGGCTACCACCGCGGAAAAAACAGTGGGCAGCCAAGATCTCCACCGTTGGGTTCTGGCCCAGCAACAGCGTGATGCCATTGGCCAAAAGGACGCGCTGTAAACGGCCACGTTGGGTGGCAAGCAGAGCAGAGTTCATGCAGGCAAGGGATCCCGTCCAAAATCCGAAAATCAAGAGTCCGGAGCGCCAAGGCGGCGCTTAACGGCAAGCCAGTTGCAGCTCCGAAGCCGCCGCTGTACCCAGAGCAGTCGGCTTGAGAACGGTGACCACATAAGCCTCCGGAGACAAGTACTGCTGGGCCAACTCCCGGATCTGAGCCGGAGTAAAGGATTGCACCAGCTCCAGGTACTCTTGAATGCGTTGCACCCCGCCCAGCGTCTCGTAGTAGCCATAGATGCCCGCCAATTGACTGGGAGACTCGGCAGAGAACAGAAACTCATGGATGAGCATACGCCGGGTGCGATCCAACTCCGCTTGGCCGATGCCATCCTGCTGCAGCTTTTCAATCTCGTGCAGAATCGTCGCCTCCACCCGCGCCACATCCTCCGGCTCCAGTTGAGCCCCAATACAAAACAGTCCCCCCTCCTTCAGCACCAGCGAAGAACAGCCAATGGCCCTCACCCAGCCCCGCTGTTCCCGCAGCAGATGCACCAGCCGCGAAGTACGGCCATCTCCCAGCAGAGAAGCCAACATCTCCAGGCCACAGGCTTGTTGCCAATCGTCAATGCCAACGGTAGGCCAGGCCAATTTCAGACGGGCTTGCTCCAAGCGGGCATGGTCGCTCTCCCGGCGCAGGATCCCTTGGGGACGAGGCTGGGGCGGGATGGGGGGGCTGGCCAGTGCTGGCCCAGCAGCAGAGCTGCCAAACTGCTCCTCCACCAAGGCCAACGCCCGCTCGGGATCGATGCCACCCGTCACCACCACCGTCATGGATTCAGGGCGATACCAAGCGCGGTGGTAGGCGCGCATTAGTTCAGGGGTCAGTTGCATCAGGCTCTCCGGTGTGCCCAACACCGGTCGTCCATAGGGATGCTCCCCATAGGCGGTCTCCATCAAGAGCTGATAGGCCGTGTAGTCCGGGTTGTCGGCAGCGCGGCGAATTTCCTCCAGAACCACCTGCCGCTCCCGCTCAAACTCCAGATCTGGGATCCCGGCCCGCAAAACCACCTCTGCCAAGTAGGGCAAGGTATCCGCTAGGTCAGCAGCAGCCACCGTAATGTAGTAATGGGTGTAGTCTTGGCCGGTGGCAGCATTGGTAACTCCGCCCCGTCCTTCCACGGCCCAATCCAGCTCACCAGGGGCCAGCCGCTCGCTGCCCTTAAACACCATGTGTTCCAAAAAATGGGATAGGCCCAGCCACTCCGGCGGCTCATGGCGTCCGCCTGTCCGTACCCAGACGTCAACGGTTACAGAATCGGCAATGGGGATGGGATGAACGATAACGCCTAACCCGTTGCTCAGTCGGTGGGTGTAGGCGGGCAAAAGACGAGGAGAGCGGTTCAAAATTCTTAACTGATGGAGAACAGTCTTAATTGTAGATGGAGAGGG
>NZ_JANSHS010000547.1:0-863 GCF_047461695.1 Synechococcus sp. R6-7 | reverse complement strand
CAGCAGTGTTCAGCGTAAATGTATCAGCTTTCCTGTGGATCCAAGGTGCTAGTGGCTGCCCAACCGACGCGGGGGGTGGATGTGGGGGCCATCGAGGCCATTCATCGGCGCATCCTGCAGGCGCGGGATCAGGGCATGGGGGTGCTGCTGGTGTCGGCGGATTTGAATGAGGTGATCAGCTTGTCGGATCGCATTTTGGTGATCCATGAGGGCCACCTGGTGGGAGAACTCAGGCCTGAAGAGGCCACCGAAGAGCAGCTAGGGCTGCTGATGGGCGGGATCCAGCATTAGACGAGGCCGGGGGCAGCTTGAGAAGATCCTGCCGCTCGTTCTTGGGCTAGGGCTGCTCGCCGTTGTTCCAACTCTTGAGGAGAGATGCGCCCGTAGGTGACGCTCATCTCGGCCAGGCGCTGGATCATGTTCTGCCGCAGCATGTCCTCGCGGTAGCGCCAGGCCCAGTTGTTCTCGGTGGTGCCGGGGAAGTTCATGCGCGCCTCTGCCCCCAAGCCCATCACATCTTGCAGGGGAATGATGGCCAGATCGGCTACGGAAGCAAGGGCTAGGCGAATGAGATCCCAATGGATGCCCTCGGATCCCTGGCAGCCCAAATAGCGCAGCAGGTTTTGTTTTTCCCACTCCGAGCGCTCCGGGTCATGAAACCAGCCCACCACCGTATTGTTGTCGTGGGTGCCGGTGTAAACGACAAAGTTGCGCTCGTAGGCATGGGGCAAATAGGGGTTATCGGGCCCAGAGCCGAAGGCAAAGAGCAACACCTTCATGCCGGGCAAGCCAAATTGATCCCGCAGTTGCAACACCTCCGGCGTAATGTCTCCCAGATCTTCGGCAATCACCGGGATTTCCCC
>NZ_JANSHS010000546.1:0-2414 GCF_047461695.1 Synechococcus sp. R6-7 | reverse complement strand
GTTTCACCTTGACGGTGAGATAAATGACTACGCGTTGCGGAACAGTAGGTAACCTCACTGCCATTCAAATGCCGTGGCGGGCGAAAAATCAAACCTTGGCCCAATGGATCCCTAGCCACGATAGCTGAGTCGCCTGGCGGGAGATCGAACCTGACGGCGTTTTCTGCGCCAGCGTTTCCAGCGGGAGACCATCCAGTCGCTTAGGCTGTGGTTCACCGATCCCAGTTCCAACCCCATCCCAATCCAAAAGAGCATCTCGGCGTGAACTTGCAGCAATTGCCAGAGATCGCTGCCCCACACCCAGGGTTGCCACATCCACCAGCCCAACCGGGATCCCAGCCAAGCCCCCAGCAGGCCAGCTCCTCCTGCCCATAGGCTCAAGTACAGTACCCGCACGGCGGTGCCCACAATCGGCCCATGAGACCAAAAGGAGCGATGCCGCATCCACTTGCGGTAGGGCAGCCAAATCCAGCGCAAGAACAGCCAGCGTTGATACTGTCGGGAACAGGTGTCCAGATCTCCAGAAAACATCAGGCCGCTGAACAGATAGGCGGATCCCACAGCCAGGGCAACTGTGGTGCTGTTCCCCAACACACCGGCGGCTAGGGTGATGCCGGGGGCCGTCCAGAGGGTAATGCGATCGTGGGTGGATCCCAGCGGCATAAAGCCAGAGCAACAGTACACGACTGCGGCTCAGTCTACCCGCAAGCAAAGGAGAAAGCCTGCTCCAGCCCTGGGATCGCTCCGCCGGATCTTGAAAAACTTAAGCCTGCTGCTCCCCAGGGATCCCTCGATTCAGGCGATCCAACACCTGCAACTGTCGGTAGAGCATTTCAACCCGTGGCAGATGGATCCCAGCTTGTCGAGCGTACTGCAGTGGGTTGCCGAAGATCACCTGCAGTTCCAGAGGACGTTTGCGCTCATAGTCGATTTTCATGCTGGTGCGGTAGGGGGCCATTTTCTCGGTGTTGGTGAGCATTTCTTGGATCAGGGAGTCGGGAAGCAGGCGATCACAAGCTGCAGCTCCCTGTATCACCTCCTGCATCAGCGTTTCCGCCAAAGCACGGGCCTCAGGGTCTCGAATCATTTGCTGAGTATCGGCATTGAACACCACCGAGAGGCCGTTGAAGGGAATATTCCAGACCAGTTTCTGCCAGCGGGCCAACATCAAATCTGGTGAGAGCGAAGTCGGGATCCCTGCCCGTTGAAAATCGGCTTGAACTTGTTGAAGGCGGGGCGTGATCCCTTGGGGGGCATAGCCAGGGCCGTACTCTGCCAGCAGCACCGAACCGTAATCCAGATGGTGAATGTGGCCGGGGCCAACCTTATTGGAGCTGATGAAGCAGAGGCCCCCCATGACCCGTTCTGGGCCAACGCAATCGGCAATCTCGGGCTCCACCCCCAGCCCATTTTGCAACAAGATCACCACGCCATTCTCGGCCAACACAGGCGGGATCAAGTGCGGCAGAAGCGCATTTTGGGTGGCTTTCAAAGCCACGATCACCCCTTCGCAAGCCGGCATGTCCTCCACGGCTGCGTAGGCATTCACCTGGGGCAAATGAAAATCCCCCCAGCAGGACTGCACCCAGAGGCCGTTTTGGCGAACATGGTCATAGTCGCTGTGCAGCAGAAAATGCACCGAAAAGCCCGCCTGTTGCAATTTCGCCCCATAAAATCCTCCCAAAGCACCCGTACCCAAAACAGCGTAACGGCGAGTTTCCGGCAACCGAGGCATGGCGGCAAGTTTTAGCAGGTCATCCCCAAAATACCGCACCCCAGCGCCGGCTCAGGACTTGATCTTTGCCGTTTTGTCTATCAACAGCACCCGATCTTCCGCATCGGTTTCCCGCAGATGGACTCTCACCGTTTGCTCCGGTTCTGTAGAAAGCTGACAACCGCAGTAATCGGGCTGGATGGGAAACTGTCGGTGACCCCGGTCGATCAACACCGCCAATCGCACCCGTTCCGGTCGCCCAAAGTGGTTTAGAGCCTCCAAAGCTGCTCGCACGGTGCGACCGCGAAAGATCACATCATCTACCAGCACCACTTCTTGGCCGGTCAGGTCACGCGGCATTTCGCTGCGATCGGGGGTGCGCAACCCGCCGGCGCTCAAATCGTCGCGGAAAAAAGTGATGTCCAGCTCCCCCACTTGGGGCGGGATCCCCAGTAGAGTGGCAATCCGATCCCGCAGGCGGTAGGCCAGGGGAACTCCCCGGGTGCGAATGCCGATCAACGTCAACTTTTGGAGGTGGGGGTGATCCCTGCCGATCGCCTCTGCCAGACCCTCGATCAGCCCGGCCAACTGCTCCGCATCGAAGACCTCGATCTCGGACATGGATCCCTGTCGCCCCCTCGCCAATCGCGGATCTGGTCTGTAGAAGACTTTAACAAAACGCGCGGAATTCCCCACCCTC
>NZ_JANSHS010000545.1:0-1927 GCF_047461695.1 Synechococcus sp. R6-7 | reverse complement strand
TTATCTTGACCACAGGGATCCCCCCCTTATCGCCTGGATCCTGGGCCGTGATCAAGCGCTCCAGACCTGTTGAAACCTCATATTGTTCAGGGTCAGGCCCCATTGGGATCCAACGCTGCCACAGATCCGAGGCTTTGTAGCTACAGAGTTTGAGGACTCGATAAACTTATGAGGTCGAAGCTCAACGGCTGGAACCGGTAGGATTGACTTATCTTTGGCCAGTGTCCTGCTAGGAATGGATTATGGCGCTTTACGACCGCGATTTTTATGCCTGGACACAAGAACAAGCCGCGCTGCTGAAATCGGGGCAGTGGGATCGATTGGATATTCCCAACTTGGTGGAGGAAATTGAGGCTTTGGGCAGGCAAGAACGCCGCGAACTGGTGAATCGACTAGGGATCCTGGTGGGCCATCTGCTAAAGTGGCAGTTTCAGCCTCAACAACGAAGCAAAAGTTGGACAGCCACAATCATCGAACAGCGGCAAGAAATCCAGGAGTTAATTGCGGATAATCCCAGCCTTAAGTCTTATCTGGTTGAAGCAATGAATAAAGCTTATCAAAAGAGCGTCCTGCTGGTGGCTAAAGAAACGCCCCTATCTCTGGACGATCTGCCTGACCGGTGTCCCTACACGTTGGATCAGGTGATGGATCCCAACTTTTACCCCGAGCAGGAGAGCCACCAGTGAGGATCTCGTCTTTCCCTCATGGCGTATCTCCCTCTTTCAGTTGGGCGTTTTCATAGTTAACATTCCACCTAGGCAAATGACAATTTCGCTATGGCCAATTGACGGTCTGAGCTGATGCGGTTGTCAGATGCTCTCTTCAAAATAATCACTATCAATCTTCTTTACCGGATACAATGAAACTGTAGATACGCCAACGTCGTGCTCAATCATTAGATTTGTTAGTTGTTCGCCGTCAATCAAAACAATCTTACTGCCGATCTGCGAAACGTAGCTGCTAGCGTCTTCAGTAAACCTGGAGGTAGTGATAAAAATACCCTTGTTTGCTCTTTGAGCCTGTAAAGCACCCACAAACTGCATGACATCAGGACGACCTACCGGATTGCTATCCCAACGCTTTGCCTGAATATACACAACATCAAGACCGAGTTTGTCCTCTTTTATGATCCCATCAATTCCACCGTCACCACTTCTACCAATTGCTTTGCCCGCATCTGCTCGTGAACCTCCATAGCCCATTTTGACCAGCAGTTCCACAACAACCTTTTCGAAGAAGGCGGGCGATACTTTCTTTAGCTTGGCAAGCAGTTCATCAGCCAGTTTGTCACGGAGACTTTCATATGCAGCTTCTAACTGCTCTAATGGTGTCGCTGCCGAAGTCTCTGATAAAGCTTTTTGTTTGCTTGCCTTGTTGCTGCTTCTTGTGTCTTTGGGCCCCTCAAATTCTCGGAACTCAGGATATTGCCTGAGTAACTCTACATTGATGGTTTTGGGCTGTTTTTCAAGAAGATCTCTTCCGCGGTCAGTAATTTGGTAGAATCCTCTGCGCGTTGTTTCCAGCAGCCCTGCCTTTTTCATATAAGTTGCAGCCCAGCCGACGCGATTGACAAAGGTTGGCTGTGTACCGCTTGGTAGCTTCTCCCTGAGATCGTCCTCTGTGAGGCCCAGTTCCTTTGCTAGAGCTTCAACAGCTTCGCTGGTTGATATTTCGGTTTCTTTACGTGCTGCAAACTGGAGAAGTGGCAACATCAAGCTCTGATAATCGGGAACGGCCATTTGTAGAACCGATGTGAAGACAGGGATCCCAAACCGAAGTAGGTTCCACCCATAACTTTACGCCAACCCTCTGCTGCAAGCCAGTTAGGGTATCCGCCAGGCCGGGAAGCCTCTGAAAAAAGTTTGACGTGGATGGCTCAGGCGTGATTTGAACACGCGACCAAGGGCTTATGAGTCCCCTGCTCTAC
>NZ_JANSHS010000544.1:0-2177 GCF_047461695.1 Synechococcus sp. R6-7 | reverse complement strand
CTCTGGGAGAGGGGCTGGGGGTGAGGGCAGCAACGCCGAAGACTTGGGGAGTACCTTAACCATTGCCACATGGCTTCTGAGCTGCTGACCAGTCCGAAAAACCCCTGGATCCGCAAGTTGCGGCAGTTGCACCGCAGCAAAGGCCGGCGGGAACAGGGCGCCTTTTTGGTAGAGGGATCCCATCTCATCGAAGAAGCCCTGCGGGTCGGCTGGCCTTTGCAAGCCCTCTGCTACACGCCCGACTGGGCCAGCCGTCACCCTCACCTGCTGGCCGATCTGCCCAAGGGCCTACGGCGGCAGGCCGTCAGCTCAGAAGTCATGGCAGCGCTCTGTACCACCGAGTCTCCCGAAGGAGCTGTGGCCGTGGCCGTCAGTTGGCAGATTTCCTCTCCCCCCCTGTCCAAGTTACGTTTGGGCCTTGTGGTGGAAACGCTGCAAGATCCGGGCAATTTGGGATCCCTAATCCGAGTCGTGGCCGCCGCAGGAGCCGACGGCCTTTGGCTAAGCGCAGACAGCGTCGATCCCGAAAACCCCAAAGTCTTGCGGGCCTCTGCCGGCCAGTGGTTTCGCCGTCCGCCCCAAGTCGTGCCCGACCTAGCCGCCTGGATCCAGAGCTGCCGTTGCCACGGGATCCAAGTCTTGGCTGCTACCCTCTCCCCCACAGCAAACTGCTACTGGGATCAAGATCTCACCCGCCCTACCCTTTTTCTCCTGGGCAACGAAGGGGCTGGCCTGAGGGAAGCGACTATCCAACAGGCCGATGCCCAGGTGCGGATCCCGATGGCCAAGGATGTGGACTCCCTCAATGTGGCCATGGCGGGTGGGCTGCTGCTCTACGAAGCCCTCAGACAAAGACGACAGCAGCTAGAGAGTTCTCCTCGGCTGGAGTAGCCCACTTCGTCTCAAAACTCCTCATCGCCCTCAAAGATCGCGCCGTCAATCTCCTCCTCTCCGTCTTCCATTGCCCCCGGTTGGCTGGCAGAAACGGGTACCCCAGAAGATAGCTTCTCCCGCACAGCCCCTTCCACTTCCGCCAAGATCTCGGGATTTTCTTTCAAGTAAACGACCAAATTGTCCCGCCCTTGGGCAACATTTTCCTCCTTGTAGCTGTACCAAGAGCCGCGGCGCTTGAGAATGCCCATCTCCTCGGCCAGATCGATAATGCAGCCGATGTTGGAGATCCCTTGGCCGAAAATGATGTCAAATTCTGCCCGCCGGAAAGGGGGGGCAACTTTGTTTTTCACCACCTTGACCCGCGCTCGGATCCCGTATTCTTCCGCACCTTTTTTCAGGGTTTGAACGCGGCGAATATCTAGCCGCACCGACGCATAAAACTTAAGGGCATTGCCGCCGGTGGTGGTCTCCTGGGGGCCATAGCCTATGCCGCCAATTTTGGAGCGCAATTGGTTTAAGAAAAGAACGATGGATCCGGTTTTGCTGACATTTCCGGCAATCTTGCGCAGCGCTTGGCTCATCAGGCGCGCCTGCAATCCCACATGGGCATCTCCCATATCCCCTTCGATCTCAGCCCGGGGCACCAACGCTGCTACCGAGTCCACCACCACGATATCCACAGCTGCCGAGCGCACCAACTGATCGACAATCTCCAGGGCGGCCTCCCCCGTGTCCGGCTGGGAGATCAACAGGTTTTGAATATCAACCCCCAAAGCTGCTGCGTAAGTGGGATCCAGCGCATGTTCCGCATCCACAAAAGCTGCCGTTCCCCCTTGTTTTTGCACTTCGGCGATGGCATGTAGGGCAATTGAAGTTTTCCCAGAAGATTCCGGCCCAAAGACTTCGATAATCCGCCCTTTTGGGTAACCTCCGCCCAAGGCCAAGTCGAGGGTGATGGCCCCACTGGGTATGGTCTCCACCCGCATCTGGGTGGCATCTCCCAGGCGCATGATTGCCCCTTTGCCGAAATTCCGCTCGATCTGGCTTAACACCTGCTCCAGGGCTTTGCGTTTTTCTGACTTCAATTTGTCCGAGTCATCAGCAGTGTTCACAGCAGCGGCTTTCCGGGCCATAACCCGCATCCCCCCCAGGAGTCGTGGTGGAAAATCGAGCCTGCATTCTAACATTGTCGCCTTGCTCTGAGCGGATCCCTCTCCCTCCAACTGCAGTCAGCTCGTACCTTGCCTCGGTTCCTAACTCCCCTCTCCCTCTGGGAGAGGGGC
>NZ_JANSHS010000543.1:0-3149 GCF_047461695.1 Synechococcus sp. R6-7 | reverse complement strand
TGCGGGGCTCCTGCGATTTCTAGCTGAGGGCTGATAGAGGAACCGGCGTCCTGTTGAACCTTGGGCTGAATGGTGAGATCGATGCGCCGTGCCCCCGCGTGTTTGACAATCAGAAAGCTGGCTTCCAGAGGTGTCCGGCTCAGCAGAGCCAAAGCCCCCAGCCGCTCCTCCCCCCGGTTAATCGGGTAGGCAACAAAGCCCCGCAAGCCATTGGCCTTCACCCACTCCGGGGCGGGCATCCAGGCTTCTTGGGTGGGATTGTTGCTCAAAAGCGGCAGACCCTCCTGGGCCACCCGTCCCAAAGGGCTGTCGTCAGGGTAGATCCGCTGAATTTGGTCATGAGCAGGACTGAGCAGGCCGGCATGGGCCACCGACTGAAAACATCCTTCCTGCGGGTCGAAAAACCAAAGGCGAGCTGAGGCTGCACCCAGACGATCCACCATCTGCCGTACCAAGGTCTGGGCCAACTTGAGCACACACTGCTCCAGCTCCCTCGTCTCTACAGAGTCCGAAGAGGATGGGGAAGACAACTGAGAAGAGAGCAGCACCAGTTCTTGGACAATTTGGTTTGCAGCCTGTAGCTGGCGTGACAGCATGGGATCCCATCGCGGCAGCGGTGCGGAGCACTTTCAACAGAGGCAACCGAAGGCATGACAGCAAGAGATGGGCTTCCATCAACAAGGAACCAACTTCTGCACAGCCTCTAACCGCCCCAAAGCCCAGCCCCGCCGCTGGAGAAGGGCAAAAGATTGCAGCAAATCCGGCCCCTGCAGATCCCCTGTCAGGGCGGCCCGCAAACTCTTCATCAGCAGGCCCTTTTTCATGTTCTGGCCCTTGGCCACCTGATCCACCAGCGGTTTTAAGCTGTCCGCCGAAACCTGGGGCAGCTCGGCAGCAGCCAACGTGGTGGCCATTGCAGCCATAGCCTCTGCCACCCCAGGCAGGCGCAACTGTTCCAGAGCTGGCAACGTGTAGCTGAGGGGCTCCTGAAACAAAAAGCGGCTGAGCGGAGGAGCCTCTGCCAGGCGGTCGATACCATCGGCAATCAGGCGGGCCACATCTTCCAACCAGGTGGGATCCGGCACCTCGGAAAGGTCAAACCCTGCCGCCTGCCAAAAGGGGGTGAGCCGTTCTACCAGTTCTGGCGGAGAAAGCCGCTTGATGTACTGGCTGTTGATCCAGTTGAGCTTGTCCCAGTCAAAGCGGGCAGCCGCACGGTTAACCCGGTCAAAGTCGAACAGCGCAGCCGCCTTTTCCAAAGAGAAAAGCTCTTCCCCATCCGGGGGCGACCAACTGAGCAAAGCCAAATAGTTCTTGAGAGCTTCCGGCAAAAAGCCCAGTTGCTGGAACTCTGCTACCGAAGTTGCCCCATCCCGTTTGGAGAGCTTTTTCCCCTCCGGGTTCAGGATTAGCGGAGAATGGGCAAACTGGGGAGGTTCGTGGCCAAGAGCACGGTAGAGCAAAATCTGCTTGGGGGTATTGCCGATGTGATCTTCGCCGCGAATCACATGGGTGATGCCCATGTCGATGTCATCCACCACCACCGCCAAGTTGTAGAGAGGGCAGCCATCCGCCCGGGCAATGACCATATCCCCCCCCAAGTCCTGGGTGTTCCAGGTAATGGGGCCGCGAATGAGATCCACCCAAGACACTTCCAGGGGCTCCTCGATTTTGAAGCGGATCACCGGCTGCCGACCCTCGGCTTCGTAGGCCCGTCGCTGGGCTTCGGTGAGAAAGCGGTGGCGGTTGTCGTAGCGGGGGGCTTTGCCAGCGGCCTTCTGGGCAGCGCGCATCTCCTCCAGCTCCGCCTCGCTGACGTAGCAGCGGTAGGCCAACCCTCGATCCAGAAGCTGCTGTACCACCGCTTGATAGCGCTCGATGCGCTTGGATTGGTAGACCGGCCCTTCGTCCCAGTCTAGGCCCAACCAGGCCAGGCCCGCCAAAATGTTGCGGGTGTAGCGGGGCAAAGAGCGGTCGCGGTCGGTGTCCTCGATGCGCAAAATGAACCGGCCACCGTGGCGACGGGCATACAGCCAGTTGAACACTGCCGTTCGGGCGGTGCCGATGTGCAGATTTCCGGTTGGGCTGGGGGCAATGCGAACACAAACACTCACAGGTCTAAGGATCCCAAGCAGAGTATCCCGATCCTAGTCGGCGGCGAGATCCTTTGTCATGTTGGCGTTCTATTGGGTTGCAGGCGGTTGCCAATCGAGGCATTTCGAGTAGAATCCGCTCTAGCCGCCGGTCAAAAGGTAGGCTGCACGGGGATCAAGGTTGATTGGCAACGTCCAACCCCCCCTTTTTTCCGGTGTTGAGGAAAAGCTGTAGCGCAGGAGGAATCCCAGCACATGCGTCTGACTTTGGCCATTCTTCTGGGTTGTCTGTCCGCCGGGATCCCGATTGGATCCGCCTTGGCCCAAATTGCCTATCCTTCTTATCCGGTGGGAGATGCCCTAGACAGGATCCTGTTGGATACAGGTAGGAATGTGGATCCGGTCATTTTCCCTGAGGAGGTGGTGCGCTCCCAGGCCCGGCAGACCACCGCCTTCTTCACCACGCTGCTGAACCAGCGCACCAACATCCCACCCCTGCGCTCGCTGGATTTGCCCAGCCCCTATCAGGCTTCGGTTCGTACCCAGGCCGGGTACTACCGCGTGACCCAGACAGAGCCCGTTTTGGATTTTGAAATCTTGCGCTAGGCAGGGCAGGTATTCGGGGCCTGTTCCAGCGCCGGCCTGTTGCTGTTGCCAAAACGTTGTGTATGAAGCTCCGTTCTACTGCTGCGCGGAAGAAAGCTAGCTAGGGCGGTGGTTGTGCCCTGGTCGGCGTGGCGGAAAGGGCAGTGACTGCCTGGCGGTTGCCTTAAAGCTGTTCACCCAGGAGGGCATGGTTTTTCTCAGCGAAACAGCTCCCTGGAGAGGCGCTCCGCCAGCGCAATCGGACAAGAGGGAACTGGGGAAAGTTGTGTTTGTGAGAGCCTTCATCCTATGGCCCGCTCGCGCGGACGGTAACTGCCTCTCCGGTCAGCGAAAAAGCTCGCGTGGCGGTAATGCGCACCGGCACCAGGGATCCCTTCAGTTGCTCTGGATCCCCTTCGAAGAACACCAAGCGATTGCCGCGGGTACGCCCCATTGCCTGGCGGGGGTTTT
>NZ_JANSHS010000542.1:0-1380 GCF_047461695.1 Synechococcus sp. R6-7 | reverse complement strand
CCAAGCGGGATCCCTACCCAACCCCCGAGGGTCTGCAGCCGGTATCGGGACTAAAAGCGCAGCCTCTACCGACTTTGGCAGATTTGGGCTTTGTCTGCGACCAGCGGATCCCAGCAGCGGGGGAAGCAGCGGCTCAAGCCCTTTTGGAAGACTTTTGTCAGGGTTTGCGCATTTTGGACTACGAGCGAGCCCGCAACTTCCCGGCTGAGCCGGGCACTTCTCTACTGAGCCCCCACTTGTGCTGGGGAACGATCGGCATTCGCCAGGTGTGGCAAGCCACGCGGGAGGTGGAAGCCGAGGTGCGCAGCGAAGAAGCCGAAAGCAGCTTGCAAACTTGGCGGCAGGAGCTGTGCTGGCGAGAGTTTTACAAGCATGTCTTGGCCCACTGGCCCCACGTGGAAACCGGAGCCTATCGACGAGCCTTTGATGCACTGGAGTGGGACAATCGGCAGGACTGGTTTCAGGCCTGGTGCACCGGTCAGACGGGATACCCCATTGTGGATGCGGCCATGCGCCAACTGAACGAAACTGGCTGGATGCACAACCGCTGCCGCATGATTGTGGCCAGCTTCCTGACCAAGGATCTGCTTATCGATTGGCGCTGGGGGGAACGCTACTTTATGCAAAAGTTGGTGGATGGGGATCTGGCGGCCAATAACGGCGGTTGGCAGTGGAGCGCCGGTGTGGGCACGGATCCCAAGCCCCTGCGCATCTTCAACCCGGCCACGCAAGCAGCCCGCTATGACCCGGAAGGAGAGTACATCCGTCGCTATCTGCCGGAGCTGGCACGGCTGGATACGCCGGCTCTGCTGTGGGTGGGAGATGACCCCAAGGGAGCCTGGGCTTTGCGGGAACGGCGAAGTTGTGGCTATCCGGATCCCATTGTGGATCACAAGGTGCAGCAGCAGGCGTTCAAACGGCGCTACCAGGCGGTGCAGCAGGCCTACTCTAGGTCTGTTCGAGACGGTCTCCCCCCTCCTTCCTAGTCCTCTGTGCCGCTGCCCCCTCTCTCGACGACGGCAGACAAAAGGCAAGACAGGTGCCATTTGAAATGACCACAAAGCAGGTCTGTGTAGTTGTAGTCAATTCAGTTGACAATGAGACGGTGTTAAAGGCAAGATGACGTGGGGGTAGACCTCGGGAGGAAGCTTCATGACCTATAGCTTAGACCTGAGAGAGAGAGTCGTAGGGTATGTCCAGGAAGGGGGCAGCCCCACTGCAGCTGCACAGATGTACAAAGTCAGTCGTGCAACGGTTTATCGCTGGCTGAACCGAGAAGACCTGAGGCCGACAAAAGTCAAGACTCGGAAGCGAAAGATAGACTTGGTCGCTCTGCAGCAAGACGTAGAACAGTACCCAGAAGCTCGACTGAAGGATAGA
>NZ_JANSHS010000541.1:0-3476 GCF_047461695.1 Synechococcus sp. R6-7 | reverse complement strand
GCTTAGCGGTCGGAGCCGGGTAGTTTACTCGGAACGAGAGTTGAGACCGACAGGCTTTTGAGCAGTGGAGCTCTCGCTTGGCTCGGGCAGATAGAGACGTTCTTCCGAGGCGTCGTACTCAAACAGCTCTGCATAGCGTCCCCAGTCAATGGCGGTGGCAAACTGCCGTTCGGCTTCAGCGTGGGGGAAATGTTCATCCCAGAGATCCAAAAAGAAATCCGCCCGCATGGAGCGGCTGCCTTTTTCTTCCAGGGTCTGCAAGATGCTGCGGAACACGGGAACCCGTGCCAATAGCTGTTGTCGGAAGAGATCCTTGCTGCGCAGGATGGTGGTGTTGGCAAAGTCCTGGCCAATTTCGGTCAGTTGCACCACCCCGCTGGCCACCTCGGCAAAGCCCAACAGCACCGCCGCATCCAAAATCGGCAGCAGATCGTCCACGGCCAGTTGCAGCCGCTCGGCCAAATCGGCAATCTCCGCCCGCCCTTGCGGCCACTCCACGATCAACTCCAGCAGACCGCTGATCCCGCCCACCCGCGCATGGGGCAGAGGCAAGGCATAGGGGGAAGTGGCCTTATCACCAGCCAGCGCAGGCAGAGCCACCTCTCCGGTAACAGCAATTTCGGGGTTGGTCATGATCTCGTAGATGTAGTCCACCAAGGACTTAAAGCGGGGATCCGTGCGCTCGTGGGGCCGCGGCAGGTCAATTCTCACCTCCCCCCGGATCCGCCCCGGGTTGGATCCCAGAATCACCACCCGATCCGCTAATAACACCGCCTCTTCGATGTTGTGGGTAACGATGAGGATGCTTTGGGAAGGGAAGGCTTGCGCATTCCACAGCTCATCAATTTCCCCCCGCAGGTTTTCCGCCGTCAGCACGTCCAAAGCGCTAAAAGGCTCATCCATAAACAGCACCTTGGGCTCTAGGACAAAGGCGCGGGCAAAGCCCACCCGCTGCTTCATCCCCCCCGAAAGCTCCTTGGGGTAAGCGTTCTCAAACCCATCCAAGCCCACCAAGTCAATGGCCTTCAGGGCCTTTTGCCGGCGGATCTCGCGGGGGATCCCTCGGGCTTGCAGCCCCAGCTCCACATTTTCTTGCACGGTCAGCCAGGGTAGGAGAGCAAAGCTCTGAAACACCATCGCCACATCGGGGTTAGGCCCGCGTAGAGGCTGGCCGTTGCTCAGCACCCGCCCTTGGCTGGGGGGGATCAGGCCCGCCATGATGCGCAAAAGGGTGCTTTTGCCACTGCCGCTGCGGCCCAGCAGAGCCAAGACCTCCCCTGCCCGCACTTGCAAATCAATTTGGCTTAAAACGGTAAACTCCCCCTTGCCCTCTGGCAAAGGAAAGCGCTTGTAGACTTTCTCAACCTCAATTAAAACGGGGGAAGCTGCAGAGCTCATAGAGAGATTGCCTCAGAAACTGAAAAGACTAAAGGTGATACTTTTCTTCCGCCAACTGATACAGCCGTCGCCAGAACAGACGGTTAATGCCCACCACAAACAAGCTCATCATGCCAATGCCCAAGGTAATGCGGGGCCAGTCTCCCACCGCCGTTGCCTCGGCAATGTAGGTGCCCAATCCTGTAGCCTTGAGGGTGGTGGATCCCCAGGCCACAATCTCCGAGACAATGCTGGCGTTCCAAGCGCCGCCGCTGGCCGTGACTCCCCCGGTGACCCAGGCGGAAAAGATCCCTGGAATGATCAGCTTTCGCCAGCGCTGCCATCCCCGCAGGCCCACATCCACGGCCATTTCTCGCAAGTCCGTGGGGATGCTTTGGGCACCGGCAATGGAGTTGAAAAGGATATACCACTGTGCTCCCAGCGACATAAGCAAAATGCTGCCCCACTCAATGCTGATCTGGGTGCGGATAAAAAACAACGTGGCAAAAGGAAAGAGGAAATTGGCGGGAAAAGCTGCCAGGAATTGCACCACCGGCTGCAGCAGTTTTGCCAGCTTTGGATTAAAGCCAATGGCCACCCCAATGGGAGTCCAGATCACCGTGGCGAACACCAGCAACACGCTAACCCGCAGCAGGGTGAGGATCCCTAGCCCGAAGGTCAGCAGCACCTCCCCAAAGCCCACAGTGGTGGCCACAAAATCAACAATCCAAATCCCAATGCCGCCAATAGCTGCCCAGGAAAGCTGAGTCAGCAGCCGCTCGCGGCGTCGCTCGGCCTCAGGACTAAGGGGATCCACCCAACGGGGGCGAGTTAAGTGGGACAACAGCCGATCCACCAACTCTGCCAAGGGGGACAGCCAACTGCCGATCAGCCGCGGGATCCGCGCCGTGGTCAGCAGATCGTACAGCCAGGATTCGGGGGCAGCAGCCCCGCTGCTCTGTTCCAGGCGAAACTTATCCGACCAAGCCACCAAAGGTCGCCAGAAGAGCTGATCCACCAGCAGGATCACCCCGGCCATGGTCAGGAGCGCCCAGCCCAGCTTGGGCAGATCCTCCGCCTGGACGGCCGCTTCCACATAGGATCCCAGCCCCGGCAGCGTGTATTCCTGGTTGAGCACACTGATGGCTTCGCTGGCTGCCACAAAGAACCACCCTCCACCAAAGCTCATCATGGCGTTCCAGATGAGGCCCACCATCGCTGCCGGCACTTCCAACTGGGTAAAGCGCTGCCACCCCGACAGGCGATACAAGGTAGCGGCTTCCACCAACTCTTGAGGCAGCGTGCGCAGGGATTGGTAGAAGGAAAAGGTCATGTTCCAGACCTGGCTGGTGAAGATGGCAAAGATAGAAGCCGCCTCCAGCCCCAGCAAGCTGCCGGGAAAAAGGGCAATAAAGCCGGTGACGGTAATGGAGAGAAACCCCAACACCGGCACCGATTGCAAGATATCCAACAGGGGGATCAAAATTCGCTCGGCCCAGCGGCTTTTGGCAGCAATGTAGCCATAGACCAAGGTAAAAAGGGTGGAAAAGGCCAAGGCAATGAACATGCGCAAGGTGGAGCGGGCCGCATAGTAGGGCAGGTTGCGCGGATCCAAGTCGATCCGGGGCACCACTGCCGGGGGCTGAAACCGCTCAAAAGCCCCTACCCCCACCTGCGCCACCAAGGCCAGGAGAACCAACGTGCCCAGAATGATGGCCCCATCGGCAGCCCCCGCTGGCAGCCGACGCAGCGCCTCCGGCGAAGGAAAAGTCCTCATGTTCCCTGACCAAGCCCGGCATCCGCGCCCAGTGTACACCGTTTGCGGTTAGCCAGGATCCAGCCGGCTACTCTTCCGGCAAGTCGGGGGGAGATTCCTTCCACTGGGGATTGTCCAAGATGGCTTTTTTGGTCTGCTTGAGTTGTTTCCACAGCTCCTTGATTTGCCGGTAGGCTTCTTCCGGGGTAATTTTGCCCCCGGTTTCCAAGCTACAAATCAAGGACACTTTATTGCTAAATTCCTGCAGGTTGGCATCAAAAACTAGGTTCTGCGGCTTCACTTCGCCCCAGTAGGGATAGCGAGGCGAAATGAATTCATCTTT
>NZ_JANSHS010000540.1:0-2243 GCF_047461695.1 Synechococcus sp. R6-7 | reverse complement strand
TCAGGAGAGTTCAGCGTGAATGTATCAGTGCTAAGACTGCCAAAAAACAAAGGGAGCCGCTGGCTTGCGGGTGTGCTGGGCGCGCTGATGTTGCTGGGATCCGGAATCACGGCCCAGGCTCAGTTCTTGTGGCCCGGCCATTCCCTTTTCCCCAGCTCTGGTTCCGTAGACAGTGCGGAACAGAGGGGATCCCACTTGGCTGCTCGGCTCGACGCCTACTGCCGACAGCCGCCCGAGGAGGTAGCGCGCAAGGCTCAACTGCGCCAGCAGGCTGCCCAGTCGAATGCTGCTTGGGCCGAGTACACCCAAGTTTTGGCCGAACATGGCGCTGCCTTGATCGCCTGCCGCAGCCAACGCTGGCCCCAGATCCAGGCCATCTGGGTACGTCTGCATCCCTGTGATGCCAATCCGGGCGTGTTGGATCAGGTGTTCGACCAAGTGGTAAACCTGGGCTACAACCGCGTCTTTATCGAGACCTTTTACGATGGTCGCTCCATTTTGCCGGATGGCGCAGGGGGGATCTGGCCCAGCCTACAGCCCAACGCCGACTTGTTGGATCTGGCTCTGAAGGCGGCGCGACGCCGCGGTTTGTCTGCTTATGCTTGGGTGTTTTCCCTCAATTTCGGTTACAGCTACGGACAACGGCCCGATCGACAGGTGGCCCTGGCCCGCAACGGTCGTGGCATAACCACCGTCTTGGATCCCGCTACAGCCCTTTCGGAAGACCTGGGCAGTCCTGGCGAGGTATTTGTGGATCCCTTTCATCCCCTGGCACGGCGGGATTTTGCCGAGTTGGTCCGCCGCATTCTACAGCGACAGCCAGATGGGATCCTTTTCGACTACATTCGCTATCCGCGTGGCTCAGGGGGATCCAGCGTGGCAGCCACCGTCCGAGACTTGTGGATTCACGGAGAGGCCGCTCGGAAAGCCTACCTTGATTTGGCAGAAAATCCAGCGGGTCGGGCGCTGCTGGAGCGCTATTTGAGCCAGGGCTACGTGACGGTGAGGGATGTGCAGCAGTTGGATGCCGCCTACGCCGAGGAACCCAGATGGCGTCAGCCAGGGGATCCCTGGCCCAGCCCGACCGAGAAATGGGCGCTTTCCCCAGAGTTACTGGACTGGGCTGCCCAAGACATGGCCAGCAGGAATTGGCAGGGGGATCAGCTTTCCTCTGCAAAAGATTTACCAGAGAGTCTGGAGAAACCGGCGGATTCCAGTTCTGAGGCAGCAGCACCAACTCCTGCCCCTTCCCCCACCCCCAGCACCGCCGTTCGCCAAGAACGTTGGCAGCAGCAGCTTTGGCAGCTGAGCGTCGAGTTTGCCCGCTACGGCGTTCTCGATTATCTACAGCAGGCCGCCCAACCCGCCCAGAGGCTGGGGATCCCGGTGGGGGCTGTCTTCTTCCCAGAAGGCAACCAAGCAGTAGGAGAAGGGTTTGACGCTCGTCTGCAACCCTGGGACCGCTTTGATCCGGGTATGGAATGGCACCCAATGGCCTATGCCAAGTGCGAGGATAGCTCCTGTGTGGCGCAGCAGGTGGAGCAGGTCCTGGCTGTGGCCTCTCCCCAAACCTTTGTCTGCCCGGCCATTGCCGGTCTATGGGGACAAGCCCAGCGGCAACGCCCCAGCCTGGAAACCCAAACAGCAGAGCTGGCCCGCCGCTTCCCGCAGTTGCCCTGTGTGAGTCACTTCGCCCTCTCCTGGATCGAGCCGGAGCTGGAGCGCAGCCGTCGCACCTGTCAACTCTAACGCCCATCCCAATCTGAAAGTTAGGAATTCTGAACTTATGAGCCCTGAGCAATTTGATCTGATTAACTGTCTGTTTCAACTGACCTTTCAGATCGGGGATCGCTTGGGCTGTGAATCCTCAGATCCTGCTCAATTGTTGCTGACCAACCGGCCCAGCCTGGAATCCAGTTGCACATTCTTTCCTTCCGATTTCACCTACGAAGCCTTGGATCCCCAAGTGTGGGCCGACTACATGGCGGAAGTTCCGGCCTTAGCGCAGATGGCGAATATTTTGCAACCTTATCCTTTCACCTGTGGCATTTATCGCCAAGACGAGGTTTCGTGGTGGATTTGCGCCTTTTGGGCAGCCCAAGAGGACTTGGGAACCAACTTGCTCTTGCGCGCCCACAGAGTCGAAACTTAGGCGCTTGAGCCCTATCTCCTCTCCCTCATCGAGACGGGGATCGGCGTTACCGGAATCAAAGGGGCTGATAGCAGTCGTGGTTTTTATTACC
>NZ_JANSHS010000539.1:0-2388 GCF_047461695.1 Synechococcus sp. R6-7 | reverse complement strand
GAGCTTATTATTGACTAGAGTCATGCTCTTGCCATCTCACTTTTATGCCCAGCTCCATCATTTCCCCGGAAAACCTGCTGGATCTTTGTGAACAGGGTGTACACAAGGCATTGGCTGCTGGAGCCGACCAGGCAGAAGTGTTTGCCAACTCAGGCCGGGAAACGGAAGTCACTTTTGAGAAAAATGACCTCAACCTGGCCCGCAGCAGCAGCGAGACCCTGTTCGGCATCCGGGTTTTCTGCGACGGCAGGCTGGGCTTTGCCACCTCCAACCGCCCGGAAGAGCTGGCCGAGACGGCGGCTGAGGCTGTGACCATGGCCAAGGCTTCGCCGGCGGATCCCCTCAACGGGCTGCCGGAGCCCCAACCTTTGCCCCAGGTGCCCTTTGCCCTCGACCCAGGCCTGCTGGAACTGGATGCCGCCACCCTGACCCAGTTGGGATCCCAATTGCTGGAGTGGGTGCGCTCCAAAGACCCTCGCATCACCATCGACAGCGGCTCCCTCAGCGTGGAGGAAGAGACCCTGGCCATTGCCTCTTCCACCGGCATCCGGGCCAACTACCACAGTGTCGAGGCGGGGGGATCCCTGTTTGGCATGGCCATCGACGGGGACGAGGTGGGCAGCTTTGCCTACGACGGCGACAGTGTGCAGAAGCGGGCCGATCTCATCCCAACGCTGGAGCGGGCTTTTGATCGCTTTGTCCAAAAATGTGTGGGGGCGCTGGGGGCTACCGAAGGGGAGAGCTTTCGCGGCCCTATCATTCTCCCTCCAGATGTGGTGGAGGACTTCCTGGGGGATCTCCTCTTTGTCTTGGGGGCAGATGCGGTGCGCAAAGGCAAAAGCCCTCTGGCGCAAAAAATGGGATCCCGGATCGCCAGCCCGTTGCTCACCGTGGTTTCTGAAGGCCTGGGCCTGCCCGGCTACCCCATTGAGCCCTTCGACCGCGAAGGGATCCCTCGCCAAATCACCCCCTTGGTTCACGAAGGGATCCTCTGCAACTTCATGTACAACAGCTACGAGTCCCGCGCTGCTGGCGTTTCCTCCAACGGCCATGCCACAGGGGGAGCAGGCAGCCTGCCGGGAGTAGGGCCGGCTTGCCTGAGGGTGGCCCCAGGGACAACCCCCCTGTCCGAGCTCTACGCGATGGATCGGGGAGTTATCGTCACCCGCCTCTCCGGCAGCAGCAACCCCATTACCGGTGACTTTTCTGGGGTGGTGAAAGGGGGCTTCTTGGTCAAAGGCGGCGAGAAACGCCCCATCCTGGAGACCACCATTGCCGGCAATCTCTACGATTGTTTGCGCAATATCTCCGCCATTTCCCAGGAAGTAACGGTTTTCAACGGCACGGCTGCCTTTCCCGCCCTGCGCATTGAAGATGTATCCATCACTGCGGGCTAAGTAAAGCTAGGGGTGTCGAGATCCCGGCAACAGCGATTAACCTCATTCCCAAAAGCTGCGGAGTTGTTCCCATGGGCCAGGAGATCACCTGCCTCCGTTTTGGTACTGCAGACTTTGCTCAGTTTGCAGCTCGGCTCCAGCAAGAGACGAAGTTGCTCGAGCGCTGGTTGGCCGGTGCGCCGGGGCTGGATCCGGCTTGTCAGCCCTTTGCCCAGGGATCCCCGGTGGGCGGGTTTGAGCTGGAGGCATGGCTGGTGACCCCTCAGGGAGATCCGGCCCCGATAAACTCAGCCTACCTGGAAGCGGTGAACGATCCGCTGGTGGTGCCGGAACTGGCCCAGTTCAACGTGGAGATCAACAGCCGGCCCCAAGTTTTGACCGGCTTGGCTCTGCGGCAGTTTCAGCAAGAGCTGGGCCAAACGTGGGATCGCTGTTGCCAAGTGGCCGAACACTTGCAGGCGGGGTTGATGATGATCGGGATTTTGCCCACGGTGCAGCAAAAGCAACTGACCTTGGAGATGATCTCCCCCCGCAAGCGTTACCTGGCCCTCAACGAGCAGATCCTGAACTTGCACCGGCGTGAGCAATCCCAAGCGATCCCTTCCCTGGGGCTAGATATCGAAGGACCGGCTGGGCGGTTGCGGGTTACCCACCCGGACATCATGCTGGAGGCGGCGACCACCTCCTTTCAAATCCATCTGCAGGTATCCCCCCAACAGGCGGCCCGTTACTTCAACGCTTCCCTGCTCGTGTCAGCCCCCTTGGTGGCGCTGGCGGCCAATTCTCCCTACCTATTCGGGCACAACCTGTGGGCAGAAACCCGCATCCCTTTGTTCGAGCAGGCCCTAGATGGGCCACCCCCCCTTGCCCCCACCCACTACCCCCGCGTCACCTTCGGGCAAGGGTATGTCCAGGGATCCCTAATGGAGCTGTTCTGGGAAAACCTGCATCGCTACCCGGTGGTATTGCCACAAAGGTTAGCCACTTCCCC
>NZ_JANSHS010000538.1:0-3711 GCF_047461695.1 Synechococcus sp. R6-7 | reverse complement strand
CGGCGCTCGTCCTACGGACAGAGCGCGGGCTTCCCTTGGCGTCAGCGGGATGGAGTCTTTACCTCGCGGTTGGGTATTCCTACCCCACGCCACTTGTCTAGGTCTACGACCCCCGACAGAACAACTGGACAGGTGGTTTCCCTTCCCCAGCATTCCTGGGTACTAAAAAGATAATGGTATAGCATGCAGGGATCCATGTATCCCGACGCTAACCCTGCGGGTAGAGCGCGGGGCTTGTTGCCCCCGCACCCCCGTTGGTTAAACATTAGGTTGCCCAGGAAAGGGATCCCAGCGGCACTCACGTTGTATTATTGGCTACTTCAGCCGGCAGGTCGAGCCTCTTTTGGGGAATCGGGCTAGATTGGATCCCACTGTTGATTTCTGCTGTCCACTTCTAGGGTTCTGGCGGCATGAGTTCTCCGGCCATCCAGTGGTATCCCGGCCATATTGCCAAGGCAATTGGCCAGTTGCGGGAAGAGTTGCAGCGGGTGGATGCAGTCATCGAGGTGTTGGATGCGCGGATCCCGTTGGCCAGTCGTCATCCTGAGCTGGGCCGGTGGCTGGGGGAAAAACCTCGCCTCCTGGCTCTGAACAGGGCGGACTGCATTGAGGCTGGGGATCTGAAAGCTTGGCAGGAGTATTTTTTACGGCAAGGGATCCCTGTCTATCCCACCAATGGCCGCTCAGGAGAAGGGGTGAATCGCCTCAAGCAGGCGGTCTTGCAACTGGGGCAATCGGTCAATATGCGGCGTCAACAGCGGGGAATGCGACCGCGGGCCGTTCGGGCGGTGGTGGTGGGCTTTCCCAATGTGGGCAAATCTGCTTTGCTGAATCGACTGTTGGGGCGGCGGGCAGCTGAGAGCGCAGCACGTCCTGGGGTGACGCGGCAACTGCGGTGGGTGCGGCTGGGGGGAGAGTTGGATCTGTTGGACTCGCCGGGCATCCTACCGCCCTCTCTGCCGGATCAACAGGCGGCCTCTCTATTGGCCATCTGCGATGACATCGGCGAAGCGGCCTACGATCCCGAACGGGTGGCGGCCCACTTTTTGGATCAAGTGCTGAGGGTGCAGCCCCAAGCCGGATCTCTCTTGCAAAAGCGCTACGGTTGGCCGGATCCGATCCCTCCCGGTGGTGCCGCAGTGCAGGAGTTGGCCGAGCGGCGGTATCAAGGGGATCCCCAGCGGGCGGCACGGCAAGTTCTCAACGACTACCGCAAGGGCTTGCTGGGGCCGCTGGCCTTGGAACTCCCTCCCAAGGCTTGAGCCCCTTAGAAGAAATCACGAAAGAAAGTCACGTTGTTGCTATGCCCACGGCAGGGAAACCGCTGCTGTGGGGCGTTGACTTTTCCCGAAACTGTCTACACTTGTCCCCAACCGGGATCCAGCCTCTGTTTCCAAGGCCGATACACCTTGAAGTAGACAACGGAACCCACTTGTCTGGCCAAGGCTTTGATGCAAGTGTCTCCACCCATACAGCGCTGGCAAACGGGATGGTTCACCTGCAGACGATTGAACCCCCGCCGCAGCGCACAGGCCGGTTGGCCCCGCAAAATCTCGGCCAGGGATCCCCCCAGCGTCACTTGCCCCAGCGGGATTTGCCCTTCATAGTCCTTGCAACAGGGCACCACCGTGCCGTCGTAGAGGATCCCCGCCTGACCGGAAGCGCCATTGCAGTATCCCCAGCGAGCTGGGATTACCCGGTCTGTCTCCACGTTGCCCCAACTGTCCAAGGGAAACGTTTCCAAAACCAAGCGGGGATGGATGCGGATCTGCTGCCAGCGGCCCGGTCGGTAAGTAGCAATCTGGGCTTCTACCCAATCGAGAGCCGGTGCATCCGGGATCCCTTGCAAAGCTCGTCTGGCCCAAGCCGAGAGCTGAGCGCGCATCTGCTGTGCAGAATCGATCACCGAAAGAGCCTTATGCGGCACCAAAAACGGGTGGGGGCTAGTATCCAGGAATTTGAGATGCACCTGCGTAGGGCTGGAGGAGCGCAAGTGCACCTGCAGAAATTGGGTAATCCCAGCAAAGTAGCGCTCCGGCGTGAGGCGGGGAGGTGCTCCGCGAATGCTGAAGGTGACTGGATCGGGAGTTTGCAGGGAAATGGTTAGCTTAGCAAAGGGGCTGCGGTTCAGCTTTTCAATGTGCTCCGGCCAGAGGGCAAAGGTGCTGCCGTTGCTGGTCAGGTGCAGGCGAAGGCCAAGCTCAGCGGCCCTGCGAATACCCTCGAAAAGGTATGGGTAGAGCAGCGGCTCCCCCATCAGGTGAAAAGCCATCACGCGGGCCAGCCCTGTTGCCGCTACTTCCTCCAAAATCTGCTCCAGCAGAGCGGGCTCCATGTGCCCCCGCCGCCGTTGCATGATCCCATCTGGACAAAACTCGCACTTAAAGTTGCAAACGTTGGTCACCTCTATGTGCAGGCGTTCCAGTTGGGGAATAACAGCAGACATAGAGAGGGCCGGAACAAGTCGAGGGCAAATAGCGGATCCCCCACAAGCGCTAGGTAGTGATACGCTGTTTATCAGGTTAGATCCGGAGCGGAGCCATCGCAATGCTGAAATGCACCACTCGCCACGTCCACATTTTTGCCGGTGAAGTTACTGCAGACAACAACTTCGTGCCCCGCGACGACCTGTTTACCCTCGATGTGGATCCGGACAACGAGCTGGTCTGGACTGATGCTGCCCTGCAAAAGGTCTATGCCCGTTTCGAAGAGTTGGTGGAAGAATACCGGGGGCGAGACTTGACCGAGTACAATATCCGCCGCATTGGGTCTGACCTGGAACATTTCATCCGCTCCCTGCTCAAGCAAGGGGAGATCGCCTATAACCTGCAGGGGCGTGCCCCCAACTTCAGCATGGGCTTTCCCCAGATCCCTGCTGAAGAAATTGTCGGCCAATACATCCCCAAGGGCTAGCTCTTTGCCGGTTCTGGACAGAGTTTTTGATTGTTCTGCATCTAAGGCTTTTACCCATCTGATTGTCGGAGCGTTTCCCCATGTCTGGAGAACCCACCCCCGAGGCCGCTGCTGCCGAGAAACCCGCTGAAGCTGCCAAGCCTGCTGCTGAGGATTCCCCCAAAGCCACTGCGAAAAAAGTTGCTAAGGAAGAAAAGCCCTTCGAGCAACAGATCACGGAAGAGGTGATCCCGGCAGCCATTGCGGCTTTTCAAAAGCGCGGAGTCAGCGATCTGGAGCTGCGCCTGGAAGGCAAGACGCTGGTCGGCGCGTTTGCAGGAGGCAAGAAGCAATTTAGCGTGCTGTTTGCTGAGGGATCCTTGAATGGCCGCAAGTTCTTCCGCTGTACCACCGAAGGATCCCCGGCCAGCACCATCGAGTCTTTTATGATCGACGAGCGGCGCGTGGATGTCAACCTATTCGTGTTTTATTTGGTGCAGCGCCTTTACGCTCAGCAGTGGTATTGAGTTCGCGTGACCTTGAAGGATCCCTGGCTACCCCTAGCCGGAGAGAGTAAGCCTGCTCGCAAGAGACGAGGGGAGGTGCAGCCGGCTGCAGTTACCGTAAAGCCAGGATCCATCCGGCCATGTTCTTTGGCATGCCCACGATCCCAGAACGGGCACCTTGGCTGCCGCCTTCCCGGAAGATGAGCTGCGCACTTGGCTCGAAGAACGGTACCGCCCCAGCGGGATCAGCCGTCCATAGTCGCGTTTCAGGTTAGGGTGAGAGGCCTGGGCTACTGATCGCGCCAGCGGGACG
>NZ_JANSHS010000537.1:0-3578 GCF_047461695.1 Synechococcus sp. R6-7 | reverse complement strand
TCGCGCCAGCGGGACGGAGTCCTTTCGCGCTACTCGGACGGAGTCCTTACACTTGGGCTATTTCAAACCAACTTGCAGTGACCGTACTGGCGATCTCTACGGTTGGTTCTTGCAGTTACGGCTCAGGGAAAATAATGGTTTAATGGTGACTTAACAGTCGAAACTTCTTGGCCCAGGCCGGAACGCTCTCGGCAGGGCCTCTTGTCATTAGCCTGGGATCCCTTCTCCCCTTGCCTATGCTGAAAACCACTCGTCGCTTGGCTTTGCTGGCCCTGTCGGGGCTGGCAGCTCTTGTTCTCACTCCCCAAGGGGGCCTCGCCAAGCCCATTACCGTCGGCTCCAAGGACTTTACCGAGCAGTTTATTTTGGGGGAAATGTACGCCTTAGCCCTGGAGGCGGCAGGGTTCACGGTGGAGCGCAAGCTCAACCTGGGGGGCACGCCGGTAGCCCATGCGGGCTTGTTGAGCGGCGAGATCGATCTCTACCCCGAGTACACCGGCACTGGCCTGCTGACAGTGCTCAAGTTGCCCAGCAGCGGCGACCCGGCAGAGGTGTACGCGACGGTGGCCCGCGAGTACGAGAGCCAGTTCCAACTGATTTGGCTGGATCCCGCCCCCCTGAACAACACCCAGGCCCTGGCCATGACCCGCGCCAGAGCGGCTGAGCTGGGCATTGCCACCATCTCGGACATGGTGGCCAAAGCGGGCGAGCTGGTGATGATCGGGCCGCCGGAGTTTCAAGCCCGCGAAGATGGACTACCCGGGATCCAAGCCGTCTACGGCAATTTTCGGCTCAAAGCCTACAAAGCGGTGGATCCCGGCCTGCGCTACCAGGGCTTGGTCAATGGGGAAGCGGATGTGGCAGTGGCCTTCGGCACCGATGGAGAAATTGCCGCCTTTGACCTGGTGCTGCTGGAGGATGACAAGCAGCTTTTCCCCCCCTACCAGGTGGCGCCGGTGGTGCGCAAGGACACCCTGGAGGCCAACCCCGGCATTGCCGCTGCCTTAAATGCCCTTTCCCCCCTGCTGACGGACGAGGTGATGCAGCGGTTGAACTACGAGGTGAGCGGCAACCGCAAGGAGCCGGCGGAGGTGGCCAGAACTTTCTTGGTGGAAGCCGGCATCCTCAAGAAATAACCTTGCCTGTTGCATGAGACCCTGAGGTGAGCACCGTCGAGTTCGAGCGGGTATCGCTGCGCTTTCCCCACAGTTCCCAGCCGGCTGTGGAGGAGTGCAGTTTTTCCATAGAATCGGGCCAGTTGGTGGTCATCCTGGGGCCTTCTGGCTGCGGCAAAACCACCCTTCTGAAAATGGTGAATCGCTTGCTGGATCCCACCCAGGGGCAGATTCGCTTGGACGGGCGGGATATCCGCCAGTTTCCCGTCACGGCTCTGCGGCAGCGGATCGGCTATGTTATCCAGCAATCGGGGCTGTTTCCCCACATGACGGTGGCCCAGAATGTGGCGGTAGTGCCGCGACTTTTGGGGTGGCCGAAGGAGCGCATCCGCGAGCGGGTGGACGAGCTGCTCAGCTTGGTTAATTTGCCCCCCCACGAGTACCGCCACCGCTACCCTGCCCAACTGTCGGGTGGACAACAACAGCGGGTGGGGCTGGCGCGGGCGCTGGCCGGGGATCCAGGGCTGCTGCTGATGGACGAGCCCTTTGGGGCCATCGACGCCATTACCCGCAGCAAGCTGCAAGAGGAGATCCTGCGCCTGCAACGGCAATTGAAAAAAACCATCCTGTTCGTCTCCCACGATGTGGAAGAGGCGCTGCGCCTGGCGGATCGCATTTTGGTGATGCAGAAGGGGCGGGTGGTGCAGTTCGACACTCCCTTTCGGCTGCTCACCCAGCCGGCTACTCCCTTTGTCAGGGAACTGCTGGGGGCAGATGACATGGTACGGCAGTTGAGTGTGCTGCGGGTGGAAACGGCGATGGCCGGGATCCCGCACAACCACAAAATCCAAGAGGGAGCGATGGTGAGGCCCCAGGCCACTTTGCGGCAAGCCTTGTCCCTGCTGTTGCGCACAGGGGCGGCAGCCCTGACGGTGTGGGAGGACGGGCGGGCCATCGGCGTTTTGACCTTGGATCACATTCGCAGCTTGGCCATGCTGGAGGGGGGATCCGCGTGAGCTATCTCCTCAACCACCCCGGCCTGATGTGGCAGCTCACCCAAGAGCATCTGGCGATGGTGGGGATGACCTTGGGCATGGCGGTGGTGCTGGCGGTGCCGCTGGCTCTGCTGGTTCACCACGTGCGCTGGTTGGCCCTGCCGGTCATGGGGATCCTCAGCATCCTGTACACAGTGCCCAGCCTGGCTTTGATCATTTTGTTGGTGCCCTGGCTTGGCCTCAATGCCCGCTCGGTGGTGGTGGCGATGGTGATCTACACGCAGGTGATCTTGGTGCGCCATTTTTGCGTGGGCCTGCGCTCGGTCGAGCCTGCCATCCTGGAAGCTGCCAAGGGCATGGGGATGAACCTCTGGCAACGGTGGTGGCAGGTGCAGGTGCCGCTCATGCTGCCCATTGTTTTGGCAGGGCTGCGGCTGGCGGCAATTGTGGCCATTGCCATTGCCACCGTGGGCGCCAAGTTTGGGGCAGGGGGACTGGGAACCCTGCTGTTCGATGGCATTGCCCAGGCCGGTCGCTACGACAAGATCTGGGCCGGATCCCTGGCGGTGGGATCCCTGGCCTTGCTGGTGAACACAGCCTTGCTCAGCCTGGAATGGGCGGCCCGTCGTGGCTGAGGGGGTAGACTTAAGGACTCCGTCCCGCTGGCGCGATCGGGCAGGTTTATCCTCTAGTTGTGTGGGGCGAAACTGGGTGTAGCATGGGTGAGCAACCAGGGACTCCGTCCCGCTGGCGTGAGCGGGTGAGAGATTGGTCATCCCGCGCCGATTGGGAGCTGATGGAAGCGCTCAAGGCGGGGCAACCTGCTGCTCTGGCTGCGCTCTACGATCGCTATGCCGGCTTGGTCTATGGGCTGGCCTTCAAGATCCTGGGCCACGTGGCCGAGGCAGAAGACCTGACTCAGGAGGTGTTTGTCGAGCTGTGGCGCAAGGTTGGCTGTGATCCAAGGACTCCGTCCGAGTCGCGCGAGCGGCGGGGATCCCTGAGCAGTTTTTTGTGCATCCTGACCCGCTCGCGGGCCATTGACCGTCTGCGTTCTCAGGGCAGCCACCAACTTCTTTTGAAACGCTGGCAGACCATTCTCAGCGCCGTTCGTGTTGACGGGACGGAGTCCTTTAGCAAGACTCGGTTCCCTTTTGAGCAGGTTTCCATCGAGGAGCGGCGGCAAGCAGTGCAAGCGGCCCTCGGCCAACTGCCCGAAAGCCAGCGGCAGATCCTGGAGTTGCTCTATTACCAAGGGTTGAGCCAGGCGGACATTGCTCGCCAATTGGGGATCCCGTTGGGGACGGTTAAGACCCGCTCTCGCCAAGCTCTCTGCAAATTGCGGGGATCCCTGCGCGCCCTTCTGGGTTTCTGCTCGCGTCAGCGGGACGGAGTCCTAGGTTTGGAGTTGAGTTCTGGTGTCGGGATGGCCATGTCTGATCGCGTCAGCGGGACGGAGTCCTTTCGC
>NZ_JANSHS010000536.1:0-565 GCF_047461695.1 Synechococcus sp. R6-7 | reverse complement strand
CCCCCCGCCACCATCCCAACAGTCGGATCCTTCCCCAAGCAATTCCGACGACACCGGCGAGGACCAGGAGGAGACGGATCCCCAGCCGGAAAGCCTCAGCCTGCCGCAGGAGTTTTTTTTCGATCCTGAGCAGGTGGCCCTGGACCCGCGCCTGCTGGCCTTTGCCCAGTCCCTCAACCAGCAGGGAAAAACGGGATCCCGCAGCCTGGTGTTCAGCGCCGACCGAGGCCGCTACGTCAAGCCCATCCTGCCCCAGGGATCCAACCCCCGCGTTGCCGTCGATGCCACCTTGCGAGCTGCTGCCCCCTATCAGAAAAGCCGCCGCCAGCGGCAACCGGGACGTAGCGTGATTGTGGAGCCGAGCGATATCCGCGCCAAAAAGCTGGTTCGCAAGGCCGGAGCCCTGGTGATCTTTGTGGTGGACGCCTCCGGCTCCATGGCCCTCAACCGCATGCAAGCGGCCAAAGGTGCCGCCCTGCGCCTGCTCACCGAGGCTTACCAAAACCGTGACAAGGTGGCCCTCATCGCCTTTCGTGGGGAAACTGCCGAAGTGTTGCTCCCCCCC
>NZ_JANSHS010000535.1:0-879 GCF_047461695.1 Synechococcus sp. R6-7 | reverse complement strand
GGGGATCTGCTGTTGTGCATGGGCACTGCAGAGCAGTTGCGTCGGCTTGGACAGTTGCTCTATCCACGCCCGTAGCAGCTTGTTCTGGGTAGCCTGGCTCAAATCCGCCTCAGGATACTGGGGCCGTGAGAGTCGGTGCCGCAGGTTTTCAAAAGTCCGTAGGCCTCGGCCAACTCTTCCGCTTTCTCCGTCACTTCTGGGCTAGGGATCCAAATCTCCGGGTTTTTGTAGGCGTAGTAGACCTCAAGGCCATCTATTCCCAACTCCGCTGCTGCTGGGACAATTTCCTCTGCAGGCAGGCAATAGCGAAAGGGATGGGCCAACACCGCCAAGCCTCCTGCCGCTTGAATGGCCTGGATCGCGTCGGCGGCGGGCAAGCCGGGAACCTGCTCCCCTTGGGCAAAGGGATCCAGGACGCTATCGGTGGGATCGAAGCCGTAGCCCAGAATATGCACTTCACAGCCCAACAGGTTGGCTGTGATCTCGATCCCCGGCCACAGGATGGGGTCGTCGGGACGATCCAGGTGGGCGCGGGCTCGCTCGTAGCCCTTCAGGGTGTGGTGATCGGTGATGGCTAGGCCCTTGAGGCCGTGCCGGCGCGCCTGCTCCGCCAGATCCACGGGATCCATCTGCCCATCCGAACAACGAGTGTGTAGGTGAAAGTTGTACTGCAAGGGACAAGAACGAGGGCCAACCCCCTGTAGCACCTGCCGCAACTCCCCAGCAGAAGGCACCACGCAGGGATCCCGTTCCAAGCTGACAACCATAGCCACCCTTGGGTTCTGAAGTTTTATTAAGCATGTCCCCCCATTGTAGCCAGGGGCAAGGGTCAGTGCTATGGGTCAAAGACTAGTAAACTACCCGACTCCGACCGCTAAA
>NZ_JANSHS010000534.1:0-6782 GCF_047461695.1 Synechococcus sp. R6-7 | reverse complement strand
GGGGTATTTGCCGGGGATCCCACCGCAGAAGGGGCGGTGCTTTCCACGCGGGTGATCCCGGCCAGTGCAACAGACACGGTTGCGGTGACGTTGCAGGTGGCTGAGAATTCCGAGTTCAACCCCATTTCGCAACAAGTTTCGCTTACTGCTCGCCGTGTGGCGGGCCGCAACTACCGCACTGAGCCAGGCGACTACATTGCTCGTGCCGTCGTCACCGGCTTGAGGCCAGCGCAGCGCTACTTCTACCGGTTTGTCAGCGAGGGGTTTACCAGCCCTGTAGGCCAGTTTCGCACCCTGCCAGCTCCTGGGGATGGACGACCCATTCGCTTCTTACACATCAGTTGTGCCAACGAGCCTCCCTTTCCTATTGGGGCAGCCATGCTGGCAGAAGTCAGCCGCGGCGATATCGATTTCATTTCCTTTAACGGCGACACCGTTTACGCGGATCGCTTCTGGCTGGGTCTGGATCCGATACCGACGCTTGAGTTTTACCGCAGCCTCTATCGGGATCAGCGGGATCCCAAATATGCCGGGCCGGAGTTTGCCCAGTTGTTCAGCCGCACGGCTTTTGTTTACAACTGGGACGACCACGAGGTGATCGACAACTACAGCGGCCAGAAGGCCCGCGGCGGTCGCGCCGTCCAGCTCAACGACGCCACCGGGCAAACCCGCGATGTGGAAGACCTTAGAGTGTTAGGCTACCAAGCCTTTTTTGAATACAGCCCCATGAACCCGAATTTAACGGATGTGCCGGGGGTGGATAGCCGGGATCGGCTGTTTCGCAGCTTCCGCTACGGGGCCAATGCCGAAGTCTTCATCCTCGACCTGCGCCAGTACCGCGACTTGGCTGCCGTGACCCCCATCCTGCCCATCTTGCCCCCTGGCCTGACTCGTCAGCGCTTTTTGGAGCTGGCCGGCATCCGCCTCACGCCCGAGCAGGAGACCCTTTTCTTTGGCCCGCCGGGATCCGAACAGGCGCTGTTTAACCTGCTGCGCCGCACGCCGCGCACCCTCTTGGGAGAGCCGCAGAAGCAGTGGCTGTTCAGCGGCCTGCGCAACTCCACTGCCACCTACAAGTTCATCGTCAGCGAGTTTCCCATCACAGTGACCTATTTCCGCTCCAACGACGTGTGGGAGGGCTATTGGCTGGAGCGGCAGGAGGTGATCGACTTTATCGAGCAGAACAACATCCGCAACGTGGTGTTCCTAACCGGCAACAACCACGCCGGTTTCATCGGCCAGGTCAACCCCGGCAGCAGCAACCCCATTTGGGAAGTATGGACTGGCCCCACGGGACGGAGTGTTACCGCTTTAAGCATCGATGAAGAAGGGAATCGCCTAGGGATCCCCAACGCCAGCCGCCTCTACTACCGGATTGTGAATGGCTTTCTGGCCCCTGTGAACCCTGCCAATCCAGAGGTGAGCGGGATCCCAGGGGTAACGACGGGCAACTTGCGCTTTTTGGAGCTGGCGGTGCCCAACTACAACGTTATTGAAGTGTCCGGCAGCCGCTGCACCATTCAAATCAAAGGCCCTACCGGCAGTGTTTTGACGGATCCCTTAGGGCGAAGGGGGGAACTGAATTTGCCGCAATGAGAAGTCGGCCAGACCGATGCGGGAGCTTCGCCGGATTTCTGGTCAGAATTGAGGGATCCCTGCTCTACTCGGGATCCCTTTTTTTGTAACTCTTTTTCGCGATTTTCAGCATGAGATTCTTAAGATCCTTAACGTGATCTGAATCATTCGGGAGAAACGGATCTGGGTGCTAGAGTGTGGGCGTTGAGGTGGATCCCTGTAGAAAATCTATTCTTTCTCCGTTTTTCAGTAGGGAGGGCAGTCTTATGGCTTCGGTGCGGGGCTGGTTGATGGCAAGCTTAATAGGGGCAGCCACGGTTGTTGGGGGCGCTGCCGCTTGGGCTCAGAGCCGTAGTTTGTGGCTTTTTAATGGACAATCGACCGTAGTTACAGGCTACTTCTACCGAGGTGAAAACATCTGGGCGCAGTGCGATCGGGATTGCTTCGATGTGGATCTAGTGCTTTACGATACCAGCGGTCGGGTGGTGGCTGCAGATGAACTGTTGGACGATTTCCCCATCGTGCAGGCGCCCTACGAGGGCAACTTTTCCGTCAAGGTGATTATGGCTAGCTGTCTCCACCCCCGTGGTTGCGCTGTGATCGTAGATTCGGACTACAGCTTCTGAGGGGTGCTGGCTGGCCTCACTTCGTCGCCACTGCTTGGGAAACCGATTCAGTAGCCTAGGCTGCTTTATGAGCAGCTTCCTGGACTTTGGCGTGGGTAAACTTGCTCAGGCCGTGGATGGTCTTTTCCCAGTAGAAGGGCTTGGTGAAAAGCTGCCACAGGGCCATGTAAGCTGCCATAGAGTGCAGTTGCCAGTAGATGGGGTTGAGCAGGGCATAGAAGGCCAGATCGTAGTAACCGCGGCGGAAGACCGCGACCAGGTTCAGGTAAATCCCAATGGCGTTGCCCACCAGGAGGTTAAACAAGCCCAGATAAACCAGCCAACTGGGAAATAGGTTTTGCAGCCAATGGGCGCGGGTGAGCAGCCAGTAAATAAACAGCAGCCACATGATGGGGCTGGTGAGAAAGGTAAAGAAGCTGCCCCCGATAAAAAACTGGTAAGACAGCCAGTTCTTCAGGCCCAGCTTGCGCAACGAGCGCAGGGGGTTGCGGTTGTGCACCAGCCAAGTTTGCATGTAGCCCTTGATCCAGCGGGAGCGCTGCCGGATCCAGTTTTTAACGGCGCAGTTGGCCTCTTCATAAGTGGTGGAGTTGATCACCCCCACCGTATAGCCGTGCTGGCTGGCGCGGATGCCCAAGTCGGCGTCTTCAGTGACGTTGAACGGATCCCATCCCTGCAGCTCCCGCAGGCGGTCGGTGCGAAAGTGGTTGCTAGTGCCTCCCAGGGGGATGGGCATTTTCAGAGTTTCCAAACCCGGCAGAAGATAATCAAACCAATAGGAATACTCCAAGGTGAACATGCGGGTGAGGAAGTTCTCGTTGCGGTTGAAGTAGTTAAGGGCAGCCTGGACGCAAACCAAGCTGGGATCCCCTTTCTGGAAGGCCACAACCGCCTTTTTCAGTTGATCGGGGTCGGGGATATCTTCGGCGTCGTAGATGGTCAAGTATTCGCCGCGGGCAAAGGCCAGTCCATAGTTACAGGCTTTGGGCTTGGTCTTGGGTTTGCTGTCGGGCACCAACAGCAGGCGCACGTAGCGGGGGGGCTTGGCAGCCCGGGCCGCCTCAATGGTGGCGCGGTCGTTTTCTTCTAGCAAGATGAGCACATCTAAGCGCTCATGGGGGTAATCCAGCTTGGAGAGAGACTTGATCAAAATCGGCATTACTTCCGGCTCTTTGTAGACCGGCACCAGGATGGTGTAGATGGGCAAGTCGCGATCATCCAAAGCGGCTACTTCCTCATCGGTAATCTGGTGGAAGCGATCGGCGGATCCCACTAGGCTGAGCAGCAGTTTGAACAGGATCGAAGCGACGTAAAAAAGATTGATCAGCAGCACCAAAATGGTCAGGGTCGTCCAGGGAGCAGTGGCCAATCCCCAAAGCAACAGCAGCAGCAGGCCATAGCCCACCGCAATCTGGGAGGGGGTAAACACCCGCGAGGCCGATTCCTCCGGCAGGCGGGCCATCAGCTTGTACACCGCCTCTTGGCTGAAGCGGGATCCCTGGTCTTGGCTGAGCAGTTGCGTGATATCCTGCTCGGTGCCCAGCACCTTTTCAATCCGCAAGCCTGGCCGCCAGCTGTAGAGCAGCTCATCCACCGCCCAGTCCAGGGGGTCATTGACCATCACTGTAAGGGTGTGCTCATCCGTCCAGCTCAAGGGGTAGAAGAGGTGGCGCATCATCACCTCGGGATCAAACTGCCGGCTCAGGCTCTCGTCGCGGTGGAGCAGCCCTGTCCCCATTAGTTCTGAGACAGCGGGGTAGCCCAGCAAATGGGCTAGGATGCTGAGATACTCGGGGGTGGAGAGGTAGCTCAGCCGGGTCAGCACCTGCCCCAGGCTGGAGCCGGTGCGGCGGCAGATCTCCAAAGCCTGCTGCCACTGCTCTAAGGTAAGACGGCTGCCCAGCAGCTCGGCGGCCAGCTTGCGCTCAAGGATGACCGTCAGGATCTGCTTTTCAGTGGCTGGGATCTCCCAGAGTTTTTCTGCTTCCGGGCACAGGTGTTTCACAGACTGCCAAATGGCGGGGAAGCCCGGCTCTTCTGTGGCCACCACAACAGTTTGCGGGTCGAGCCAGCCACAGGGCAAAAAGCGCACCGGCACCAGATCGATAGGCTCGATCAGCCAAGGCAGCTCTAGGTCGAGGGGATGCTCGAGCAACCAGCTCCTCAGCTTGGGCCGATCCAAGATCTGACAGCAGAGGCGAGCAAACTGACAGGGGTGCATGGCCCGCAAGCTCCAAAGAGCCCTGGCCAAAGAGCAGCCCACTGCTTCGCGGTACTCCTCGGCTTCCGCCAGTTGCTGCCGGGTGAGGTAGCCTGTCTGCACCAGCCAGGACTTGATCGACTGCAGCATGGCCTCTAGGTTGGGGTTCGGCTTCAGTCTGGCTTAAGCGCAAGTCCGTGACTAGCCCCCTACGAGGGGATTGGGGATTCGGGGCGGCGGGCCAAGCGTTGGTAGATATTCCAGGCCCCTACTGCCAGCAGGAGAGCCAGCACCAGCACCAGCCAATAGCGGTACTGCCACAACAAAAGCTGCCAACTGAAGCGACCGGGGTAGCGCACTCGATAGCCTGCCGGCGTGAGATCCCAGCTCTGTACCTGGGTGAGCTGGGGGGTGGCAGCGTAGGCAGTGAGCACATTTCCCTGCAGTTGGTTGGCTAGGCGACTGCGCGGATCGGCAAGGCCGCGGCTGAGGCGCTCTGCCAAAGCCGGGTCAGATCCCCACCAGGAAAGCCAAAGGTTCGGCTTACCTTTCAGGAGAAAGTACTGCAAAAGGCCGAGGTTTTCTTGTGGTTGAGCAGCCAGGGCCACCTGCTGGTTTAAGGGATTGAGGATCTCAAACTGGGATCCCAGCCGAATGGGGCTATTCAGCTCCACCTGCTCTGGGGCGGCTACCAGGATTTGCCAAGCGAAGTTTCCGCTCTCCAGTTTGCCTCCCTCTTTGGGCAGAAACTTCACGGCGGGCAAAAGCGGTCGGGCGGCCAGCCGGCTCAGGGCCCCAACCAAATAGGCAGCAGCCGGCAGCAACTGCGGATCCCCCAGCCACACTTGGCCCGATCCCCGCAGCACTGCTGGAATCTCTTGCAGCTCCCCAGTGGGAGCTTGGTAGCCACTCCAGAGAAGGCCAGAGCTATCCGAGCGCACCTGGACTGTTAGCGGTGTCAGGGATCCCTGGCAATTACCGGGGCTGGCGCCATAGTCAAAGCGGAGCTCCAGTTGATTAAAGCGGCGCAGCAGGCGGGTGGGCAGAGTAACAGTCTCGTTGAGCTGGGTGCGGCCTGTCAGGTTGTAGGTGCGCAACAGAACGCCATTCAAGAACACGTAGCCCGTCAGGCGATCCCCGGCCCGGCCATCCACTGGGTTCATGATCACATCCAGTTGCGCTGCCAGATCCCGCGGGCGCCCCCCCAGTTGAGATAGGTTGAAGTTGAACACCAACGACTGGCTGCCAAACCCCCGCAGCAGGGGATCCACAATCCCCAGCTCACGGAAGCTGAGGCGGTTGGCCCTGAGAGCCTTCTCCAAATCGGATACTGCTACCACCTGGATCCCTCGGCTCACCAGACCTGCCCGCTTCCATTCTTCATAGTCATAGAGAGCAAGAATAGCTTCCCGGCGGGCGGCCACTCGCAGGCGGGATCCCTCGGGGGTAATTTCATGCTGCAGGTGGGGGGTGAAGTTGGCCGGTTCTAGGGTAACCTGAGCTCCTGCAACCGGGCGGTTGCTCCAGAGAATAGGGGTCTGGGGAAAGAGGTGGGAAAGCAAACTATAGAGCCAAAGGGCCGCTTCTGCGGCTTCAGGAGTGAGGTTGGCTGGCACCACCAGAGTAAGCTGAGGGTATACCAGGCGCAGAAAGCCAGCCACCGTGGTATCCGGAACGCGGGGCACCAACTCAAAGAAACTGTCCCGCCCCACCGTCAGCAGCAAATTGCCGGTATTCAAGTCGGCGCAAATATCGTCGCTGATGCTCAAGAAAGGCTGCACCGACAAGGTGATAAAGCGCTCGCCAGCGGCCAAGCTGGGGATGGGCACCCGCACCACCGGCTCCTGCCGCAGATCTTGCACCAGGAAGATACCCGCCAGCTCGTCATTGATCAGCACCCGCACCGTGGACGTGGGCTTGAGCACCGGCGAGGGATCCAGGCGCAACTGCACAAAGCTGGCCTCAGGGTCAAGGCCGTTGAGGGGGGCAGGGACAGTAACATCCAGGCGCGGGTTAGCTCCTTGCAGCAGCACCGAGCGGTCGTAGCCCAGCCTTTGCAGAGAAATGACTTCCGCTGCGTGGACAGCCGTCGGCCCGCAACACCAAAGCAAACCGGCAACCCACAAAGCCCACTGCCTTGCCTTCTGCGTCACCTTGACCCCCTCTTGCTTATCCCTCACTTGTCTAGTGCAGGCAAGCCCCTTGGCCCACCTGACCCAAGTTTGCCCAACATGCAGAAATCTGCAAGCTTTCGGGGGTCTTTACGCACAAACCGTAGATTCGGATGCCCAGGGGATCCCTTTACTGGCGGGCGTAGTCATCCTCAAAGCGCACAATGTCGTCCTCCCCGAGATATTCCCCGTTTTGCACCTCGATCAACA
>NZ_JANSHS010000533.1:0-802 GCF_047461695.1 Synechococcus sp. R6-7 | reverse complement strand
GGCTTCAGGAGTTGGGCCAGGGGGAGCGGTGAGAATCGAGGCAAACACCTGCTGAGCGCCCACATCACAGGAAGGGGCATAGAGAATCTCCACCAGCTCATCCGTAATGGCGGCGGGGTTGCGGTACACCTGCTCCAGAGTTGCGCGAATACGCTGCCGCTGCCGCACCCGATCGAACAAAAACGGCCCCGTCACCGGAGAAGCCGCCAGAGCGGTGAAAACACTCATGAAAAGGCGGAAAATCGGGCTGAGCTCATGGGAGCGATGGTTCAACCCCCCGGCGCAGTTGAGCAACACTGCTCCTGCCGTTAACTGGGGATGCCGGGCAGCCATCATCAAGCTGAGCAAGGCACCAATGGAATTGCCGATAAACACAGCAGGCTGCTGAATGTGCTGCTGCCAAAAATCCACCAGCAACTCCGCCCAGAGATCCAAGGTGTAGGGGAGGGCAGGCTTGGCCGAGCCGCCAAACCCGAGCAAATCCAGGGCATAGACCCGGTATCCTGCCGCAGCCAGCACGGGGATGTTGTGCCGCCAATGGCCGATGGAAGCCCCGAATCCATGCACCAAAACCAGCGGGGATCCGGATCCCTGCACCACATAGCGAATGGCATGTCCGCGCCAGCTCCAGACTTGGGGAGCAAAAGGAGCAATGGCATCAACCGCAGAACCGGCAGAAGAAGCAGTCAGCACAGCCTGAAAACAGACCCAGTTAAAGATGTAGGTAGAAACTCAGAGCCATCCCTGTTCATCATAGCTTCGGAATGCCTTTGTCTGATACATTTACGCTGAACACTGCTGA
>NZ_JANSHS010000532.1:0-1156 GCF_047461695.1 Synechococcus sp. R6-7 | reverse complement strand
AGCAGTGTTCAGCGTAAATGTATCAGCTTCAGAGAGCTCACTTATTTTAACAACTGGCTGATCTTAGCTTTCCCGGCCATTCCTTTACAGCAAGGGAATACCGCTTTGCCAACCAGGATATACACCCATGCAATCCCATATGCAGTGCCTTGAAGGATTACCATTGCAAGGCCAGGGTCCGGCTATGGCTCTATCTTTCTAAATTGAGAGCCTGCCGTTGGGCTTGTAGCAATTCTTGGATCCCGGCTTGGGCCATCTCCAACATTTGTAGCAGTTGCGGGCGACTGAAGCAGGCGGCTTCGGCAGTGCCCTGGATCTCGATGAAGGATCCCTGCTCGTTCATAACAATGTTCATGTCCACCTCGGCTTGGCTGTCTTCCTCATAGCACAGATCCACAAGTACCTCTCCCTGCACAATTCCTACTGAAAGGGCCGCCACCTGCTGCCGCAGCGGGGATCCCTGGGCCGGATCCAGCGCCCCCTGTTTGTACAGCCAAGTGATGGCGTCGTGCAGAGCCACATAGCCCCCTGTGATCGCGGCGGTGCGCGTTCCGCCATCGGCCTGCAGCACATCGGCATCGACGGTGATGGTACGGGATCCCAGCTTGCGAAAATCCAAGGCGGCGCGCAGACTGCGCCCGATGAGCCGTTGAATCTCGGCAGTACGGCCCGATAGTTTCAACATTTCCCGCGGCTGTCGTTGTTGCGTGGCTCCGGGCAACATGCGGTACTCAGCCGTCAGCCAGCCTTGGCCGGTGTTCTGCAGAAAAGGGGGAACTTCTTCGGCCACACTGGCGGTGCAAAGGACATGGGTATGGCCGAACTTGACCAACACCGAGCCAGGGGCATAGCGGGTAAAGTGGCGCTCAAAAGAAACCGGGCGCAATTGAGCAGCGGTGCGATTATCTGGGCGTTGCCAGCTCATGGACAGTTCAAAGAGGGATCCCTCGCATTGTCAACCATGTCTGCCCAATGCGGCTCAGGACTTGGAATCTCTGCAGAATATGACTGGGGCGACGGCTGCGGACGGAATTGGTCTGGGAAGGCAAGGACGACAAGTGTAGCAACCGCCGCAAATTGGATATTGCCGGGTATGCCACCTCTACGCGGAAGAAAGTGAAGCACTTGTAAACTACCCGACACCCGCGCTATGCGC
>NZ_JANSHS010000531.1:0-1744 GCF_047461695.1 Synechococcus sp. R6-7 | reverse complement strand
AAAAACTCTCGATAAACCTCGTTCATGGCCGCAAAGTCCTCCATATCGGCCAGGAAAACCGTTGTCTTCACCACATTGGCGAGAGTGGTGCCCCCCGCTTCCAGCACTGCCTGCACGTTCAGCAACGCCTGCCGAGTTTGAGAAACAATGTCCTCCCCCACCAGTTTGCCGGTTTTGGGATCCAGGCCCACCTGCCCGGCAGTAAACAGGAATGGCCCCAGAGCAGTAACGCCCTGGCTGTAGGGGCCGACAGGAGCGGGGGCAGCTTCGGTTTGCACGCCACAAAGACATGGCCCAGGCCGATCCCGGTAGTGGCCGATCTCTGGCTGGGCCGGCTTCGTCTGCTCCATAGAGGTTTGCCCAACTCTGTCGCTACGCTACCACAGGTGGATTGCCGAAGAGCGGGGCTGAGAATGCCAAGATGAATTTCAAGATGAATTTGTTGATAGGGAGAGGGATCCATGCCTTTGATCAAGCTGCAAACGTCTGTGCAACCAGAAATCGCCGCAGTAGAGGAACTGCTTAAGGTGCTGTCTGCTGCTCTATCGGAACAGTTGGGCAAGTCGGAAGCCTACGTGATGACCGCCTTTGAGGGTGGGATCCCGATGACCTTTGCCGGCAGTGGGGATCCCTGTTGTTACCTAGAAATCAAGAGTATCGGGCAATTTTCCGCCCAACAAACCCGAGCCATGAGCGAGTTTTTTTGCGGCACCATCGAGGCCCGATTGGGGATCCCCAAGAAGAGGATTTACATTGAGTTCAGCGATGCCAAAGGCTATCTTTGGGGATGGAACGGCACGACTTTCGGGTAAAGATACTTCCCCCACTCCAAGAGCTGTCTACTCTGGCTTGCCCTAGCTCGCCTCACAAGAACTTTGTAGGAGTTTAGCCAATGGAAGAGCTACCTCAACTCAACACAAATCCCCAAAAGCAGCGGATTTTGCTTAAGCTTGCTACCGGCTTGGGCTTGGCCATTTTTATCTTTTGGGCAGCCCATCGATTGGGATTTTTTGGAGTTATTCAAGACTGGCTCGCCGAAGCTCTGGCTTGGATTGAAAGCTTGGGGTTGCTGGGGCCAATCCTCTTCATTGCCATTTACATTGTAGCGACGGTGCTGCTTCTACCAGCCTCGGTACTGACCTTGGGGGCAGGGGCCGTGTTCGGGTTGCTGGCCGGAACTGTGTACGTGCTGATCGGGGCAACCATTGGAGCCAACTTGGCTTTTTTAATCGGGCGCTACTTGGCGCGGGAACAGGTGGTGAAATGGATTGAGGGAAATGCCAAGTTTGCGGCCATCGATCGAGCGTTGGGACGTGAGGGATGGAAAATAGTCGGCCTGATTCGGCTGTCGCCTGCGTTTCCCTTCAATGTGCTCAACTACGCCCTGGGGCTGACCCAAATTTCTTTTCTGGATAACTTGCTGGGCACCGCTGGAATCGTGCCGGGCACTTTTATGTATGTGTACATCGGCTCATTGGCGGGATCCCTGGCCGACATGGAAGGCGCGGAGTTGGATCCTCAGGCTCAAACCGCCCAATGGGTCGTTCGCCTCGTGGGGCTCATCGCCACCATAGCCGCTACCGTCTACGTCACTCGCGTTGCCCGCAAAGCCCTACAAGAAGCGGTGGAGCCTGCCTAGGGAATTGCATTTTAAACAAGAATGAAATCTGTTGCATTGCTTCCCAACTCCTCTCTCTCTGGGAGAAGGACTGGAGGTGGTCGCGGAAGCGGCGCGGAGCGTTTG
>NZ_JANSHS010000530.1:0-3055 GCF_047461695.1 Synechococcus sp. R6-7 | reverse complement strand
CGCTTTAGCGGCGCGGAGCGCTTTGCATCAACATGAGTGCGGGAGTATGTCACTTAAAATGACTACACCAGTCTTGTTCAGCACCAATCTATTGGGTTAGCGCAACACCAGGGCTAGAGCAGTCCCTTGGGATCCCGTCTCGACCAACCGCAAGTCCCCCCCGTGGGCCTGCAGGATGCGCCTGGCGATATATAGCCCCAGACCTCCTGAGCCGGTTGGGTAGTGGTGGCCGGCAATATGAATGGGCTGGGTCACGTAGGGTTGGGCCAACTCTTCTAGGGGAGCCGGCAAGCCGGGGCCATCATCCTGCACCTGGATCTGGTGGGGGCTGACGATTAACACCACCGCATGGCGTGCGTAGCGCAAGGCGTTGTCCACCAGATTCACCAGCGCCCGCTCCAGCTCTGCCTCATCGGCGTTGCCCCACCCTTCTCCTTCGACTCGCAGATCGATCCCCCGCTCCTGGGCCAGGGATCCCATGCGCTCGGCCACCTTTCTGGCCAGGGATCCCAGATCGCAAGGCCGAGGATGCAGCTCGATCTCTCCCCGCTCTAGGCGGTGGGCCTCCACCATTTTCTGCACCAGAGAGAGATTGTGTTGGTTTTCCTGCAGGATGCGATCCAGCAGAGCGCGACGTTGCTCCGGCTCGAGCTGTTGATCCTGTTTAAAGGCGCTCAGCAGGTGCCCAAAGGCGATGAGGGGGGTTTTGAGGTCGTGAACGAGGGTAGCGGTAAAGGCTTCTCGCCGCATTTGATCGATCTGGATCTGGCGCAGCAACTGGGCAAAAGCCTGCCGCAAGATCAGGGCTTCCTGGGGATCCCCGGGGCGGAGCAGCAGATTCCAACGGGCAGGCTGGTTGATCAAGGTTTCCAAATGGGCCAACTCGCGGGCCAGCAGGGTGAGGGGGCGCAAAATCATGGAGGACAGAGCATAGCCCACCACCGCCGACAGCACCGCCAGCAACGGGATCCACAGCAGCAGCAGAAGGATCCCTTCAGCGCTGAACTGCGTGTCGGGCCAGATCCACTGCACCGACAGGATGAAAACCAAGTTGGGGACGAACGAAAGGCTGGCAATGACCAATGCCACCTGGGTGCGCAAGCTGTGGGGAAAGCGGCGGCGCCAAAACTCAAGTAGGCGGAGTAGTTGCTGTTTCAAACTCGGTGTGCTCGCTTTGACAAGACCTGCTTGAATAGTGAACCAACCGTAGGCAAAGAATAAACATCCCCTCACGGTCAAGGCTGAAGAGTTCTTTCCTAGGTCTTAGAATGACCGTTATGTCTTGAGCCACTTCATCCCCATGAATAGAGAAGGATGCCGTAACCCCAGCTTTTAGGATACCCAGCTACCCCATTCTTTAGAGAAGCCGCGCCGTATTCCGGTTGGCAAAGCTGTGGACATCACGGCAAAGAAAGACAGCTTGATCCCCAGGCGTAACCAACGTTGAGCAATCATAGTCGTTTCAGGTTAGGGTGAGGCGCCTGGGCCATTGAGAAAAGCCTTTGGCCGCATGCATTATTGCTCGGCAACGCTGACGCGACGACGCGACCAACGTTTTGGGTGTAGTGTCCCAGTTTGGGTCAAAGGACTACAAGTTCAACAGATCAAGATCGAGGGGCAGAGCGGAGCTCTCAAGCTCCTGAGGCATGAAAAAACCTCTGGGAGTCTGTCCGTGTTTCGACCCCAGAGGCTTCTTCTCTTCACTCCTCACCACTATTGAGCGTAGCCGCCCTTTGAAAGGCTGTCAAGCACTTTCCCATTGGGGTTGGCGTGTGGGAAATTGGGCCAGGGTGGCGCTGCCGTATAGGATCATCTGCTGGGGCTGTAAGTTCACCCGATCGACCCGCAGCTCAGTGCCGCGCAAGGCCAGCCGATCCAAATCCAGAAGCCCATTCAGGCAATCTACCAAGGCCCGGCTCAAGGCCAGCTCCTCTTCTGTGCCGCCTGCAAACACCGGATCTGTAAAGCGGATGCGACGCCGCTCCAGCACCTCAACTTGGGCGGAAAAACCGACGCGGAAAGCCCTGGCTTCTCCCTGCTGTACGTTTGCCTGCAATTCCAGTCGCCGCGCCGGGGTGATGCTGATATGGACGTGATGGAAGGATAGGGGGCTGCCATCCTGTCCCACCAGGGCCAGCCTGTTCAGTACAAAAGGTGTGTTAAACGATTGCACCAGATCGTCTTGGCTCAGCACCACACGCATCGTGGCCTGTACCGGCTGGCGCAGTTTGATCTTCCCCTGCCAAATTTGGCTGAAATCGATGGCCACCGCGTTGCAAAACAGCTCTAGGGCCGAAAGCCTCAGGCCGTTGTACATCTGCAAGTGCTGGCCCAACAACTCAAAGCTATCAATACGACCCTGCAACAGTTTGGCAACAGGCTCCACTCGCACGCGCGCTTCTAGTCGCTCTGCCTGCTTAAAGAGGGCGCGAATGGCTGCGCTTACCCCCCGACTGACCCAATCGACAGCCATGGGATTCTGGAGGGAGAGTTGGGGCAGGAGTCCTGTAGCCATGGGACAAGGTGAAGTTCGCCTACAGGGATCATAACCAACCATTAAGAAAAGTTACAACCTCCGCCGACGGAGAGGCTGTTCTCTCAGGGGTAGGTGCGTCCTTCCTGCATGGCCGAGCGGGCCACGGCTGCGATCCCCTGGTCGGTGGCGCGGGGCAGATGAAAGTACCGTCCGCCCGCCAATTCCGCCAGCTCGGCGCTGAAGCCGGTGGTTACAAAGCGGCTTTGGGAGTCGATCAAGAGCAGCTTCAACCCCAGGGCGCGGATGCGCAGGGCGATCTCCCGCAGCTCTTGCTTGAGGTCGATGGGAGCCGCTCCCAACTGGCTTTTGCTGTCGCTCCGTCCCAAGGAGCGGCTGAGGGGAATGTTGGCCCGGCCATCGGTGAGAGCCACCAGCATCACCTGGCCCACGTCGCCGGCAGCACGGGCATTGACTCCCATCCGCACGGCTTGGGTGAGGGCATGGGCAAGAGGGGATCCCCCGCCGCAGGGCAGAGATTCCAAACGGCGGCGGGCCAGCTCAATGGAGCGGGTGGGGGGG
>NZ_JANSHS010000529.1:0-2679 GCF_047461695.1 Synechococcus sp. R6-7 | reverse complement strand
GGGATTTCGATGGCGGCACTCTGGCGGGGGTGCGGCAGTTGACCTCGGTGTTGCAGGGCCAGCCCGTTGCAAATGTTCCTGCGGCAGCTAGGGCAGTGGCCCAGGGCATTGATTCTTCCCTGGTGGAAGGGATCCTGCTGCTGCTGGGGATCATCATTTTGGGACTGGGGTGGCAGCGCTCTCGCATGCCCGTCTCTCTAAGGGCTGAGCGAGGGGGAAGACAAGTCCTCTCCCTGACACGCAGAGATCCAAGAACAGGTGCTGTGCTCTCTTCGGTTCAGAGCGACCCCATTCGTCTCTTCCTCTATTCGGGATCCCTCTGCCTTGGCGTGTTCCTAGGATTGTCCAGCGGCAACTGGCTGGGGTTCGCTCTGCCGGTTGTGGCTGCTATGGCCACTGACGGCACCTTGAGCCGGAAGCGTGGGATCCCTTTTCAGCCAGTGGTCTGTCAAGCCTGTGGTCGAACCATGCGACTCATCCAGCCCCAGCTTCTGGATAAGTACCTTCCCCAAGAGCATCGCCTGGCCAGGAGCCGCGGCAGAGCTCGCTACTACGGCTGGTTTTGTCCTACCTGTCAAGGAATAGCTGTGGTTGTGCGCGAAGGCACGCTCTCCCGACACCTTTACTGCCCTCGGTGCCAAGCCCTCACCCTCGACCTCACCACACAGGTTCTCAGGGAAGCCACCTATTCCTCTAGCGGCTTGAAGCTGGAAATCCTGAGCTGTCCTATCTGCGGGTACCGCAGCGAGCGAGAGGTGGTCATCCCCGAGCTCAGCGACACAGACACAGATTCAGACTTCGGTGGAGATTCAGGTGGAGATTCAGACTTCGGTGGCGGTAGCAGCGGAGGTGGCGGAGCGGGCGGCAGTTGGTGAGACCCAACTCTAGAGATTTCTCTATCGATCTGAAAAAGGAGTCGGGCTTCTCTTAAATCCGCCAGGACAGTACAGTGGTAAGGGAGCAGCAATAGAAACTGGCTAAGGACGGATCTCTCATGACCCTCGGAGAAGGCGTACAACTGGTTACGTTTGTGGTGCTATCGGCGATGGCCATTGGCTTCGCGCTAGGCGTGGTTTGGGCCCCCAGCATTGTCTATTCCGGTTTTCTGCTCGGGGGCGTTTTCCTGAGCATGGCCGGGTTGTATCTCCTCTTGAATGCCGATTTTGTGGCCGCAGCCCAAGTTCTGATCTACGTCGGCGCGGTTAATGTGTTGATCCTGTTTGCCATCATGTTGGTGAATCGGCGCTACAACTTTGCTCCTCTGAAGCTGGGCTGGCTGCGCAACGGAGTGACGGCGGTGGTCTGTTTGGGTCTGTTTGCCCTCCTAGCCGCGATGGCTTTGAACACCCCTTGGCCGCTGCAGCCGATCCAACCTTTGAGCAGTGTGTTGGTGATCGGCGGCCACTTCTTCAGCGATTATCTTCTGCCTTTTGAGCTGGCTTCTGTTTTGCTGCTGATGGCGTTGATTGGGGCCATTGTCTTGGCGCGTCGAGAGTTTGTCATTCCCCAAGCTGGAGAAGGGGATCTGAGCTTGCTGGAGCGGGCCCGACCCCAGCTTGAATCGGAGTCGGAACGGCAAGCAGAGCTGGTGAGCACCCGTTGAAGCTGACTGCTCTCGGCCATAAAACCTAGAGCTTTCCCGAGGCCCCTGTCATTGTGTATCTACATGGAGCTCATCGCGATGTTGCAACTGCAGTTTTTCTTGGTGGTGGCAGCGATTCTTTTCTGCATTGGTATTTACGGATTGATTGTGAGCCGCAATGCGATTCGCGTCCTGATGTCGATTGAGCTGATGCTCAATGCGGTGAACCTGAACTTCATGGCTTTCTCCAACTTTGTCGATTCAGCGATGATTCGCGGCCAGGTGTTCTCGGTGTTTGTCATCACTGTGGCGGCTGCCGAGGCCGCAGTGGGCTTGGCCATCGTGCTGGGGATCTACCGCAACCGCGCCACTATCGATATGGAGAGCTTCAACTTGCTTAAGTGGTAGACTTTTTCGATTGTTTAGTTTGTATCAAGGCAAGGCTGGCTAATTCAAGTGAAGGCCAGAATGCCTGAGTAGAGCAAAGCTCCCAAAACAGGCAGGAAAACCAGCAGACCCAGCCAGCGGGATTTATTCAGGCGGGGTGGAATGGCAAAGATCACCCAGATACCGAAGATCAAGTTGACTAGGGGAATGAAGAAGAGGATCACCCACCAGCCGGGTTTACCAGCAGCTCGACACATCACCCAGATGTTAGCAATCGGGATCCAAGCTAACCAAGCATTCGGCACGTTTAGCTTCTCTCCAATCACCATTAAGGTGTAGCTAAAGAAGGCGTAAAGGGCAACGGCAATCAGCCCTGGTAAAAGCTCATCCATCGTGACCCTCCCACATATTTTTTTGATATTTGCGAATGTCAACTCACTTGTCTCCAGCGTCTCTTTGGTGTCAGAGGCAACCCTCGAATCTATACAGCTATAAGGCCAAACCGCAAGAAAACCAACTTTCCAAAGCTGTTCAGGAGCTACTCTGATCCCGCCCACAAAGTTAGCCAAAAGGGATCCCGTTGTCCAGACTTATCTGTCAAGTTTCATCAAGAATTCTGTCAAGTTTCATCAAGAATACAGATCTGACGAATAATCTCTCAAGCACGGGGGGGCAACGGCGGGCATTGGATCCCGGGAACCAGGGATTCC
>NZ_JANSHS010000528.1:0-677 GCF_047461695.1 Synechococcus sp. R6-7 | reverse complement strand
CTGTTTCAACAGCTCGGCCATCCGCTCCAGAGAGGATCCCTCTAGCTCGTAGTCGATGCCGGGAAGGGGCATCAGAGAAACCTGTTGTTGGCCCAGTTCTCTTTCAAAGAAGAGCTTCAAAATCCGGGCACACTCCAGCCCATTGCGGAGTGCAGCAGAACCAAAGCATCGCCGGGGGTGGGATCCAGGCGGTAGTAGGTGTTGGTTAAGGACTCCGTCCCGCTGGCGCGATCGGCGCTGATCAGCTCCAGATCGGTTCTTTTCATCCAGGCCAGCGCTTGCTCCGGATCCCCGATGGTTTTTTGTCCCACCCAGGGGCGCTGCGGCTGCAGGTCTTTGTCAAGGTTGGTGAGCAAGGAGGTGCCCACAGTCATGATGATGGTCTGCATGATAGGCGGTTAACTCAAATTTTTCGAGAGCTCTGTCTTGCTTTGCGCCCAGAGCAGCTGGACTTTGCCGATTCTGCTATCTTCTCTGATCGCGCCAGCGGGACGGAGTCCCATCGCGCCAGGGGGACGGAGTCCTTTATCTTCTCTAAGGCCCAGAACCTTCACCTCTACCTCTTGCTCCACCGAGAGGAAGCCCGCCTGTTTGGGTTCCCTTGGGGTGAGCTTGATGTCGGGGCCCGAAATCTGGAAAGTAACTTCGTTGCCCTTGATGTTGGTGATGGTGGCCTT
>NZ_JANSHS010000527.1:0-2385 GCF_047461695.1 Synechococcus sp. R6-7 | reverse complement strand
GGGGGTCTTCTCGCCAAAAGCTTCCGCCAGTTGCACCAGCGTATGCACCACTCGCAGCGGGGGGCTCTGCTGGTCAAGATCCGCCTGCAAGTTGGCCAGGCGCAGGCGACGGGAGAGGCTGCAGGCCAGCTGGTAACACAGTTGCGGCTCCCGCAACATCAGCGCTTTGAAGGTTGCCGCCGGGATCCCGGCCACCCGCAGCGGGGTTAGGGCCAGCACATCTCGCGAGCGGGGAGCTTCGTCCAGTACCGCCATTTCCCCCACCCAAGCGCCCGGCCCCAGCAAGGCAAGGGTTTTGGTGCTGTCTTGCGCCCGCAAAGCCCGCCGCACCTTAGCCCAGCCGGCGAGGATCAGATAAACTACGCTGCCCCAGGCATCTTGCATGAAGAGGGCCTGTCCCGCCGGGATATCCCGCAGCTTGACCTGGGATCCCAACCATTGCAAGGACGTCGCCGAAAGTTCGGCCAACATTGGCACCGCCTTGAGCTCGGAGAGAAGGGCAACAGGAGCATCGGAAGCCATGGCGGGTCGGACGTTTCACCATACCGCAAGCCCACTGTAGCCCAGTTACCAACTCAAGAGCTATCCTGCAATCCACCACCCCGCCATGTGCGCCAAGATCTAGTGAGGAGGTGGTCTTGCTGTGGAGTCTTGCCGGTATGGCCCTCAGAGCCTCTAGAGCTACCCTGCGGTTGAGGGTGGGGGGAACCCAAACTCTGCCATTTCGTCTGGGCAACAGAGGTTTTGTCGGCGAGGGGATCCCTCCGCTGTTGTTGTTAGAACTTATGGATGCCTATGGATGCTGCCCTCAGCGACATCAGTGGCCAGCGCTGGTCGGTCTTGGTGAAGAACGTGCCTGTGCGGCCCGAAAAGCTCGCTGATGCGGATCTGGTGCTGCTCTGTCAGCAGGGATCCCAGCCCCATCGGGAGGCTTTTGCCGAGCTGATGCGTCGCCATCAGGCCCATGTGGACAAGGTGCTCTACCATCTTGCTCCCGACTGGCACGACCGGCATGACTTGGCCCAGGAAGTTTGGATCCGGGCCTACCGCCACCTGAAACGCCTACAGGAGCCGGCAAAATTTCGCAGTTGGCTGGGGCGGATCGCCACCAACCTGTTTTACGACGAGCTGCGCAAGCGCAAACGACAGCAGCAGCCCCTTTCTCTGGATGCGCCGATTCAGATGCGGGATAGCGAGATGGAATGGGAGCTGCCCAGCGAGAGCCCCAGCCCCCATGAGCACCTCGCCACTTGCGAGTTCTATGAGCGATTGCACCAAGCCGTCCGCGACCTGCCGCAGGCCTTTCGCCAGACAATCCTGCTGCGGGAAATTCAGGGAATGGCTTATGAGGAAATTGCCGAGATCACAGGGGTGTCTTTGGGCACTGTTAAGTCTCGCATTGCGCGCGCCCGCGCCCGCCTACAATCCACCCTAAAACCCTACCTTAATGGCGAATGACCATGGTTCGCGGCAACCCCAACCCCGACCCCAGGGATCCCCAGCAAGAGCTGCCGGTGGTGGATGAGCGCTTTGAACAGTTGAGCGCCTACTTGGATGGGGAATTGTCGTCTCAAGAGGCGCGGCAGGTGGAAGATTGGCTGGCCAGCGATCCTCAGGCGCGGCAACTGTACAGCCAACTGGCAGCTTTACAGGCCGGTTTGGCCAACCTCAAGGCCCCCACCTTGGATCCCATCCAGACGGAGCTGTTGATCAGCCGTGTGTTCGCTGAGCTGGATCGGAGGCCAATGCTCGACCTGGGCTGGCGGCAACGTAAGGGCACCCCTTGGGGACGGGTGGCAGCGGCTGTAGTGGCCTTGGCAGGGGCGGGCTGGGTGGGATGGCGTTGGTCTCATCCCCAGCCTTTGGTATCGCTGGAAGATCCGCCGGTGCGCGTGGCCATCGTGCCTGCCTCTGCTCGTGTTGCCCAACGCTATCTTTTCGAGCCGGGGCAAAAGCAAGATGCCTACTCGATTTTGTTTGAGACAATGCCCGACCGTGGATCTCGCTCCGCCAACGGGACCGGAGCCGTTCGCATCAACGGGACGGAGTCCTTGGTGGGCTGGGAATGACCTGAGCAGGCTTGAGAAAGACTGAGGAGCGCAGGGTGGAAAAAGCAGTTCGCTGGGCTTGTGGGCTAGGAGTCTGCCTTTGGCTATGCAGTCTGGGATCCCTGTCGGCCCAGGCAGATCCCAGCGGTAGCCATCTGGCAACGCCGTCCGCGCCGGCGGGACAGAGTCCGAAGGAGTTGCACTCCTCTCCCAGTGGACAGGAGCCTGCCCCCCAGCCCACAAACCTGCCTTCACCCGGATCCCGTCTCACCCCTGCCCCCGATCAAAACCAATGGGCCCCTCCCAAGACGGAGCTATCGCCCTTTCCGGACTTCCC
>NZ_JANSHS010000526.1:0-1195 GCF_047461695.1 Synechococcus sp. R6-7 | reverse complement strand
TTTCCATCATCGCCCACATCGACCACGGCAAATCCACCCTCGCCGATCGCCTCCTGCAGGAAACGGGCACCGTTTCAGCTCGCGAGATGAAGCCGCAACTGCTGGACAGCATGGAACTGGAGCGGGAACGGGGCATTACCATCAAGCTGCAAGCGGCCCGCATGAACTACCGTGCCCAAGACGGCCAAGATTATGTTTTGAACCTGATCGATACGCCGGGGCATGTGGACTTCACCTACGAAGTCTCCCGCTCCCTGGCCGCCTGTGAAGGGGCGCTGCTGGTGGTGGATGCCTCTCAAGGCGTGGAAGCCCAAACCTTGGCCAATGTGTACCTGGCCCTGGAGAACAACCTGGAAATTATTCCGGTGATCAACAAAATCGACCTGCCGGGCGCCGAGCCGGAGCGGGTGATTGCGGAGATTGAGCAGGTAATCGGCCTCGACTGCAGCGGGGCAATCCTGGCCTCTGCCAAGGTGGGTATTGGCATTCAAGAGATTCTGGAGGCCATTGTGCAGCGGGTGCCCCCCCCACGGGATACGGTGGCGGAGCCCCTGCGGGCCTTGATTTTCGATAGCTACTACGACGCCTATCGCGGCGTGATCGTCTATGTGCGCATCATGGACGGGGAGGTGAAAACGGGGGACAAGATTTGCTTTATGGCCTCTGGCCGAGAATACGAGATTACCGAGCTGGGGGTGATGCGTCCCAACCAAGAGCCGGTGGATGCCCTACATGCGGGCGAGGTGGGCTACATGGCCGCCGCCATCAAGAGCGTGGAACACGCCCGGGTTGGGGACACCATCACCCTGGTGAATCGCAAAGCTCCTGAGCCCCTGCCCGGCTACAAAGAAGCCAAGCCGATGGTGTTTTGTGGCTTGTTCCCCAGCAGCTCCGATCAGTACGCCGAACTCAAAGAGGCTCTGGAAAAGCTCAAGCTCAACGATGCTGCCCTGTACTTTGAGCCAGAAATTTCCAGCGCCATGGGCTTCGGCTTCCGCTGTGGTTTTCTGGGCCTGCTGCACATGGAGGTGGTGCAGGAACGCCTAGAGCGGGAGTACAATCTCGACCTGGTGATCACAGCTCCGACGGTGGTGTACCAAGTTACCCTCAACAACGGCTCTGTGATTCGGGTGGACAATCCCAGCAAGCTGCCTCCCCCCAACGAGCGCACCAGCATTGAGGAGCCGATTGTCAG
>NZ_JANSHS010000525.1:0-1860 GCF_047461695.1 Synechococcus sp. R6-7 | reverse complement strand
GGAGAGTTCAGCGTGAATGTATCAGGTTCCAAACCGGCTCCAGACAGTTCCCCAAGCCCTCTCCCAAGGGGAAGGGGTAGGTCGGAATCAAGGCCACCAATGGCCTACGGCGACTGGGAATACCCCTGGTGAGCCGCCGCTGTTTGGTGGTCATCTTCTGTTCAAAATGGGCATCACTTCAGTGGGTTGCAATCATCACGTGTTTGGTGATTTGGTAGTCGCGCACCGCTTCTGCCGAGAGATCTTTGCCAAATCCCGATTGCTTAAAGCCGCCATGGGGGGCCTCAGAGGCAATGGGAATATGGTCGTTGATCCAGACGGTGCCGAACTCCAGATCGGCGGCCAACCTCATCGCTCGTCCGATGTCTTGAGTCCACACAGAAGCCGCCAGCCCGTATAGGACGTCATTGCCCAAGCGTAGCGCTTCCGCTTCTTCGCGAAACGAGCCGAGCGTGAGAACCGGCCCAAAAACCTCACTCTGTACGATCTCCGCTTTTTGATCGACATTGGCAATCACCGTGGGTTCATAGTAGTAGCCCTGGGCAAGCTGGGAAGGGATCCGACCGCCGGTCAGCACCTTGGCTCCCTCTGCTTTGGCCCGCTCCACAAATCCCATCACCCGCTCCCGCTGGGCTGCTGAGACCAAAGGCCCCATCTCCACTCCCGCCTCGAAAGGGGATCCCACCGTTACTTTGCGCATGGCTTCTACAATGGCCTCTTGCGCCTGCGCCAGCTTGCTCTCGTGCACATAGACGCGGGTGGCTGCCGTACAGTCTTGGCCGGTATTGACGGTGGCAGCAAATGTGGCCTTGGCAGCAACGGTCTCTACGTCCGCATCCTCGAAGACGATAAACGGCGCTTTGCCCCCCAGTTCCAAATGCACCCGCTTCAGGGTATCTGCCGCTGTCCGCATCACCTGCTTGCCGGTGGCGGTAGAGCCGGTAAGGCTGACCATGCGCACCTGGGGGTGCTCCACCAGGGCTTGGCCGGTGGCATTGCCTCCGGTAACGATATTGACTACCCCGGGCGGGATCCCAGCCTCGGCGATCAGTTCCCCCAGCATCAGGGTGGTCAGGGGGGTGGCAGGAGCGGGCTTGAGCACCACCGTACAGCCGGCGGCCAGGGCGGGGCCGATCTTCCAGACGGCCATCATCAGCGGATAGTTCCAGGGGGTAATTTGCGCGCACACCCCCACTGGCTCTTTGCGAAAGAGGGAGGTGTAGCCCTTGGCGTATTCCCCAGCACTAAAGCCATGGATGTCGCGGGCGGCGGCGGCGAAGAAACGCAGATTATCCACCGCAAATGGCAGATCTCCCCCCAAGCTGAGGAACTCGTAGGGCTTGCCAGTGTTTTCCGATTCCAAGCGAGCCAATTCGGCGGCGCGAGCTTCGATTAGATCCGCCAATTTCCAGAGGGCCAGGGAGCGCTCGCCGGGGGTGAGTTTCGACCAACGGCCATCGTAGAAGGCTGTTTGGGCGGCCTGCACCGCCCGATCCACATCGGCAGGGCTGGCATCCACCACCTCTGCCAGTTTCTCGCCGGTGGCCGGGTTCTCGATGGTCATCAACCCCCCCCCTTGGCTATCGACCCATTGGCCGTCGATCCAGAGTTTGTAGGCCATAGCGATGTCCTCAACAGCTTGGTGAAATGGCTCTCCCCATTGTGCCGAATCTTTTTGGCTCGGCTTGAATCATAAGCTTCATTCAACTTTGGCAACTTTGGGGTGCAGAGATGGGATCCTTTGGGATTGGGATGGCCCAAACGGCTATTCGCAAAGCGGGCCGTAGACTGTGGCCAACGGCGCACTGGTGAGGATCCCGCATCTGCTAACTAACGGAGGTGCAGGGGCAATCAGTCCTG
>NZ_JANSHS010000524.1:0-1804 GCF_047461695.1 Synechococcus sp. R6-7 | reverse complement strand
AGCTTATTATTGACTAGAGTCATGCTCCTGACCGTCCTGAAGACTTCCTTCCAGATCACCCTGGCTCCCCTGTCCATCGACCGTGTCCACCAAGAGGCCTCCCATCCGGGCAATGGAGCTGTGGTGGTGATGAGCGGCACTGTTCGAGACAACACCAATGGCCGCCCTGTCGATTACCTGGAATACCAAGCCTACGAGCCCATGGCCCTGAAGGTCTTCGCCGACATTGCCCGACAGATTCAGCAGCGCTGGCCAGACGCCAACAGCGTGGTCATCCACCACCGCATCGGCAAGTTGCGCATTGGCGAGATCAGCGTCTTGGTGGCGGTGGGCACCCCTCATCGGGCCGAAGGGTTTGCTGCCTGCCAATTTGCCATCGACACCCTCAAGCACAACGCCCCCATCTGGAAAAAAGAATACTGGCGAGATGGCACCAGCGCCTGGGTGAGCCTTGGCGCTTGCGAGCTCTCTTCGGCATAGATCCCCCTACACCATACCCACTTGCTCAGCCAAACCCAATTGCTGGCGGGCTGTTTGGCAATCTTGCTGAATTTGCTGAATCAAATCTGCCACCGTGGGAAATCTCCGCTCTGGGCGGATAAAGCCCCGTAGCGCCACCCGCACCTCTTGCCCGTAGAGATCTCCTGTCCAATCCAGCAGATGCACCTCGACGGTGTGCTGTAAACCGGCAAACGTGGGCCGATGGCCAATGTTCATCACCCCAGGTAGAGCTGCCGCAGCAGCAGGCACATCCACCCAAACGCTGTACACCCCATCGCGGGGCAAAAACTTCTCCGGAGGCAAGCGGAGGTTGGCGGTGGGAAAGCCCAGTTGTCGGCCCCGCTGATCCCCTTGCACCACTTCTCCCATCAGACGATAGGGGCGACCCAAGAGCGCTTCGGCGGTGGACACCTCCCCGGTCGCCAAGGCAGCTCGAATGCGAGAGCTGCTCACCCGTTCCCCGTTGAGTTTCGTCTCCGGGATCACCTCCACCGGAATGCAGCGCTCGGATCCCCAAGCCTGGAGCGTTTGGGCGTTGCCGGAGCGACGGTGACCAAAGCAAAAATCCCAACCGACGCTGAGATGGCGAACGCGCAGGCCCTGTTCAAGTACCGTTTGGATAAACTCTTGGGGGGGCTGGCAGGCAAATGCAGGGGTGAAGGGGAGCAGTACCACCTGCTCAAAGCCCATTTGCGCCAACAGATCCAGCTTTTCGGCAGGGGGAGTGAGCAACAGCTGAGGCCGCCTCGTCAAGACTTCCTGGGGATGGGGATGAAAGGTGAGGACAGTACGTACCCCCTGAAGAGAATCTCGAATCGGCTGCAGCACCTTCTGATGGCCCAGATGCAAGCCATCGAAGTTCCCGATGGCCACAGCGGTGGGTCGCAAGGTTTGAGCCAGATCAGAAGTGATGTGCACTGTCCGGGATCCTAAAAACAGCCAACCAACTGCCTACCCCAGAGGCCACAGCAGGGCCACCAACCCACTCAAGCCCACCACGCCCCACAAGCTCCGTCGCAGGCGCTGCAACACAGGATCAATCTGATACCTGACAATCAGCCGATGCTGAGCCAGCTCCTCTTCTGACTTGGCATACATCGCCCCATCGTACCAGCCACTTTCTTCATAGGGAATCTGGGCTTGTACCAAGCGCCGCCGCACATAAGCCCATCCCAAGTAGAGATGGAGCAACACCAGGCCGAGCAAGACATTGGCCCCCAGCACCGACCCAGAGACAAAGTGGCCCCAATCTCCGGCAAAGCTGCTCCAAACCAGCGGGGAAACTGCCAGCACAACAGCTCCC
>NZ_JANSHS010000523.1:0-1728 GCF_047461695.1 Synechococcus sp. R6-7 | reverse complement strand
CCCCGCTCGGTTTCCAGGCGGTAGGGGCGGTAGAGCTTCTCCGGCTCCAGAATGTGGCCCTGCCCATCGCGGTGAAACGGTTGACCCAGGCTCCACCCCAAAACCCCTTCGTCGGAGATGATCCACTCAAAGCCCTGTTTTTGCACAATCGGCACAATGGCAGGGCTTACGGATTGCTCGGAAGGCCACAGGCCCCGCGGATCCCGGCCAAAGCGCTCCCGATAGATCTGCTTAGCCCGCTCCAGTTGGCTGTGGACATCCTGCTCCCAGTGAAAGGGGTAGCGAGGCAAAGGCAACCCTGGCCGAGCCACCCGCGCCGAGCGCTCGCTCACCAACAGGGGCAAGATGGGGTGGGTATAGGGGCTGGTGGTCAGCTCCAGTTGGCCGTTGCTCTGCAGTTTGGCGTGTTGGGGCAAGATGGCGCCGAGGATCTGTTGTTGCTTGGCGTAGATCCGCTGCCGATCCGCCAGGGTAAAACCGGATCCCATTTTGATCCAGCCCTCAATCTCAGGATCCTCCTGAAAGAGGGGATCAAACCAAGACAGGTTGTGCCAGGCCAGCAGATCGCTGAAGTCCTGCGGAGTCCAGTACTGCAGACACCAGTTCACCCCCTGAGATTCCCGTTGGTTGTAGAGCTGCCGGTAACGGGGGTAGGGCTCGATCATGGTGGGGTAGTGGCTGTCGAAAAAACGCTCGACCACAAAGCGCAGTTGATCGGGGCCGAGCTTTTCGACAGGGGATAGGGTCAGTTCCAGGTAAGGATCAAAAGCCGAGCCGGCCACATACTCTTCGATTTGCACAATCAGGGAGGGCACCAAGTTGACCGTTTGGTGCAAGCGGGGATAGCGCTCCAGCAGCAAGACCAAGTCCAGGTAATCTTTGATCCCGTGTAGGCGCACCCAAGGCATGCGATATTTACCCGCCACCGGACTTTTGTAGAGGGGTTGGTGTTGGTGCCAAACCAGGGCGACGTGCAGCGGGTAAGTCATGGGCGGTACGGGATCCAACCATCACCCGGATACTAGCCCATCTGTCTGGCTGGCGATCGTAAGAAACTCTTGAATGTCTGAGCGCTGCCGGTGTCGATGGCGGTGGGGAAAAGCTTGCCATTCGGCAGATTCCTCAGGAGAATGGCGGCAAATGGAAGAGCTGAGCCATGACTGCCGCTACCCACCTTCTGGAACAGTCGATCGTTGTCTTTTCCCAAAACTATTTGCCCATCAGCCGGGTCAATATCAAGCGGGCAATCGTGCTGCTGCTAACAGGCAAAGCCGAACCGCTCTCGATGATGAATGTGCCGGTGTGGAAGGTGCGCTCCCCCAGCCAGGTCATTGAAGTGCCCGAACATATTCGCCTGACCATCAAGGGCAAAGAGCGCGCTTGGCGCGTGCCCCCTGTGAATCGGCGGGAGGTTTTGCGGCGGGATCACCACACCTGCCAGTATTGTGGCAGCACCCACAATCTGACCTTGGATCATGTCGTGCCCCTCTCCAAAGGGGGATCCCACAGTTGGGACAATGTGGTGACGGCTTGCGAACGCTGCAATCAACGCAAGGGCAACCGCACCCCTGAAGAAGCCAACATGCCCCTGCGCAGCAAACCCCGTGCCCCTCTCCACCCGACGGTGGCTTTTGCGGAGCAGTTCTGGCGCGAACACCAAAGTCGGCAAGAGTGACATCCTCCCGGCGCTCATCCTATGGACAGAGCGCGGGCCACCCTTCCCGTCAG
>NZ_JANSHS010000522.1:0-1569 GCF_047461695.1 Synechococcus sp. R6-7 | reverse complement strand
AGTCCTTTCGCGGTAGCGGGACGGAGTCCTATGGCAGGATCGAGAAGTGCTGCGGAGAGGGATCCCGGTGCGCTTGACAACGCGGGCCACCTATAGCATCAAAGCTTTGTTGGATCTGGCGATGCTCGGCTCCGGGCAAATGGCTTCGGTGCGGGCCATTGCTCAGCGACAGGGGATCCCAGCTCCCTACCTGGAAAAGTTGCTGATTGAGTTGCGCCAGGCCGGCTTGGTTTGTTCCCAACGGGGGGCCCAGGGGGGCTACCGGCTGGCACGGGCACCGCGGCGGATCCCGATTAGCGCCATTTTGGCGGCAGTGGGAGAATCCTTGGATCCTCTCATGGACAGTTCTAATCCTTCAGCCGTGTATTCGGCGGAGCGGCTGGACTGGGTGACGGAAGCCCTGTGGCAGCGGATCGCTCGGCAAGTGCAGCAGGTGCTGGAGGAAACCACCTTGGAAGATCTGTATTTTGATGTTCGGAGCTGGCAGGCGGCTCAGGATCAGGAGAGTGGATTTGTGGTTTGAGCCTGCTGGCGGGATGGAGTCATCGCTGTTTTTCCCGGCCCAACCAACTGCCGGGGTGGTGCTGGCGGCAGCTTTGGCTTTGGATTATCTGCTGGCGGATCCCTGGGGTTGGCCTCATCCGGTGCGGGTGATGGGGGCTGTAATTGCCTGGGGACAAGGCTATATCCTCAAGCACTGTTCGACTCCGCAAGCACAACAGTGGGGCGGGGCAGTTCTCACCCTAACTTTGGTGGGGGGATCCTACGGCATAGGCTGGGGGCTGGTCGCCATCGGCAATGCCATCCATTCCTGGGCAGGGATCCTCATGCAGGTGATCCTGATGGCCAGTTGTCTGGGAGGGCGCAGCCTGCGCTTTGCTGCGTTGGAGGTGTTGGATCCCTTGGAAAAAGGGGATCTGCCGGAGGCCCGTCAACGGCTCAGCCGCTACGTGGGGCGGGATACAGAGCACCTGACGGAGCCGGAGATTTTGCGGGCGCTGATTGAGACGGTGGCCGAAAATACTCCCGACGGAGCAACTGCCCCTCTGTTCTACGCCTTCTTGGGAGGGGCGCCCTTGGCCCTAGCCTACAAGGCCAGCAGCACGCTGGATTCGATGGTGGGCTACCGCCACCCCCCTTTCACCCATTTGGGCACAGTGCCGGCCCGCTGTGAGGATGGGCTGACTTGGCTGCCCTGCCGCCTGACGGTGCTCACGCTGGCGCTGCTCAGCCGGGATCCTTGGGGGTTCTGGCAGCGGTGTCGTCAGGACGCGCAAGCGGATCCCAGCCCCAATTCGGGGTGGAGCGAAGCGGCTTTTGCCTGGCGGCTGCAGATCCAATTGGGGGGAACCAATTTCTATCAGGGGATCCCGAAGGTGAAACCCAAATTGGGGATCCCAGCTCGCCCCTTGACCCCGCAAGTGGTGCGGGAAAGCTTGGGACTGCTGCGACAGGTTGTATGGATTTGGGGGAGTTTGATGGTGGGAGCAACTCTCCTGTTGACCGTTCTGCAACTCATGGTCGTTTATTTCACCCCCTAGGATGAACTAAACAACCGGTTGCTTCCTG
>NZ_JANSHS010000521.1:0-863 GCF_047461695.1 Synechococcus sp. R6-7 | reverse complement strand
CGAAGCAGTCAGGGTCGGGTAGTTTACTTGGCGGATCCCCCTACAGTCAACTGGCCCAGCACGTTGATATCAAAGGTGAAATTAATTGTCACCGAGTTGCCCTCGTAAGCCTCAGGCAGCGGCAGGAAGGGAGCTGCCCTCTGGATAGCCGTCAGCGCTGCATCGTCTGTTTGTTGGCTGCCGGACGTGCGCCCCAGGCGAATGCTCTGCAGATCGCCAGCTCGACCCACTGTAAAGATCACCACTGTGCGGCGCGAGGTACCGGTCTGCCCAGGTATCCAATTTTGCTCCACTTTCCGTTGCAAAGCGGCCAGCCAGGGGCCCCAATCCACATTGGCCCGCGCTGCCACACTGGGGGGATTGGGAGCGGATTGGGTGGGGTTGGCCAATCCACTGGCTCCACTGCCCTGGATCCCGGCTCCATTGCTGGGAGCAGAGGCACTGACCGGAGGCCCCAACTGGGAAGAGTCAGAGGGCCGCTGGGCGGGAAGAACCTCTGTCACCGGTTGCGGAGCGGGCGGAACGGGAGCCAATTGGCTGGGATCCGAAACCCGCTCGCTTGGCTGTATGGGCAAGGGCTCCGCAGTCGGCGGGGGAGTGGGCCTTGGAGAGGGAGCAGCCGCCACAGGCGGTGGAGTTTGGGTCGGAGTAGGTCTGGGGACAGGCGTGGGAGGGGGCGGTGCCGCAGTCGGGGTCGCGGTGGGCTGAGGGGGAGCGGGGGTTGGGGTAGGCGTGGGCTTGGGTGGAGGGGTTGGAGTTGGGGTTGCCAGGGCAACTGCAGCCGGGGCAGGTGGTGGTGGAACAGGGGCAGGCGGTGGCGGTGGTTGGGGTCTTGGCGGCGGCGGCGGAGGGGCCTCCTGGGG
>NZ_JANSHS010000520.1:0-686 GCF_047461695.1 Synechococcus sp. R6-7 | reverse complement strand
GAGGTTGCTGGGTTTGATGTCGCGATGGATAACGCCTCGAATCTCGCGACCCTCTACCTTGGCCTGAAACGTGTGGGCAAAGTGCAGCCCCTCACAGGCCTGCAAGGCTAGTCGAACGGCTTGTCGAACCGGCAAAGCCCCTTTTTCTCGGATCAGCTTGCCCAGATCCTGCCCCTTGAGGTACTCCATCACCAAGTAGGCCTGCTCCCCCTCTTGGCCGTGATCCAAAACCTTGACGATGCGAGGATGCTGGCCCAGAAGGGTGCTAACGCGGATCTCTTCGGCAAAGCGACGGCGCAAGTCTGTCTGGAAGTCGCCCCGGCTCAGCAGCATGGGGGCATAGAGGATCTTGACGGCTACCTCTTGGCCGTTGTTGCGTAAGTCTAAGGCGCGGAAGACGGATCCCATACCACCGCTACCAATTTCTTGAATCAGCTGGTAGCGGTTGCCCAAAATGCGGTTGGTGAGATCTGCGGTCATGGGTTTGCAGCTTGGAGAAGAGGAATTGCAGGGGGAATGTCCATACCATAAACCGAATTGCTGAGGTCTGCACCAGCCTACGCCGGTGGCTGAACTCAGGGATCCGGATTGGGGCCATCTGTTGGAAATGGCGGGGTTTTCAGTTGATTCTTCAAGGTGACTTCTCAGCTAGAAATCGCAGGAGCCCCGCCCTCTGTCCGTAGGAC
>NZ_JANSHS010000519.1:0-1184 GCF_047461695.1 Synechococcus sp. R6-7 | reverse complement strand
CCCTCAGGACGGGCCAAATTGCGCAGTCCGAAGGCCACATCTTCGGCCACCGATGGGGCAAACAGTTGGTCGTTGGGATCCTGAAACACCAGCCCCACCTCGGGGCGAAACTGGCCGGGCCGCAGTGGCTGGCCAAACAAGCTCACCTGGCCGGAGCAGGGGGGCAACAGGCCGCAGAGGGTGAGGAACAGGGTAGTTTTACCCGCGCCATTGGGGCCGATCACCCCCAGATGTTGCCCAACCTCGACCCGTAGATCCAGCCCTTGCAGCACCGGCGGATGACCGGGATAAGCTGTCCACAATTGGTTCACCTCCACCGCCGGCACCGGGTTCATAGCAAAGCTAGGGCATTCGCAGGTCTTTCCAGCGCTCCTGGGTGGCCGTGGGGGTAAGTTGCAAGGTGGGCACACTGGGGCTGGTCAGGTCAATGTGGACGATGTCGTCGGGCGTACACTCGCAGTAGCGGCGCAGATCCCGCATTTGGTTGAGGGTCTGAATTTGCAAGGGCAAGCGGTCGGAAATTGGCCCCAGGTAGACGTTGCCCAGCTCAGTATGCAGGGTGATCTCCGCTCCAGATTGCCAATCCACTGCCCTAATCTGAATTTCAGACTGCTGTAAAGCCCTGAGCAACAGCGCCCATTGGTCTGGGGTGTGGTTCTCCCAGCCCAGCAGCTCCAGCTCAGGCCAAGACGCGGGGGAACGGTAGGGATCGGGAGACAGCCAGTTGCCCTGGACATCCACCCAGCCCATCTGGTCGCCCCATCGCGCCCGCGCAACAGGTTGCCGTTCTCGCACCTGGACGATGACACCCACCGGCAGCAGCCGTCGCTGCACCTGGACGCTTTCGATGGGAGAGGGGCGGGTTGGGGATCCCAGCAAAGCCCTTTCCAAAACAGCCGGTTGCACCTGCCAAATGTTGAGGGGATACTGCAGGGGCAATTGTGCCCGTATCCAGGCGGGATCGACCCAGTGGGCACCCTTTACCTGAATCTGTTCTGGCTGACGAATTTGCCAGTGGGGCTGCCGTAGGCCCAGCACCAGCAGCGCCAAGAGGGTCATCGAACCGGTCAGGCGCCAGGATCCCTGCCAGAATCGGCTGCGCCGTTGCCGACGCAAAAGCTGCCTACGCTGCAGGATTTGTTCACGGTTGGGAGCAGCCAGGAGTGCCATGGATCCCCCTTCAC
>NZ_JANSHS010000518.1:0-1185 GCF_047461695.1 Synechococcus sp. R6-7 | reverse complement strand
AGGTGAGTGGTGAAGATATCGGTGGTACCACTTCCATCAGAGCGATGCACGACGGTAATCGGCAAATCCGGGAAAGTCACCTGTGGGTTAAGGCCAGCCAGCAGGGGATCGTTCCAGTTCTTGATCTTGCCCAGGAAGATATTCGCCAGTGCCAGGCGGGAAAGGCGGATTTCGGGGCCCACCCCAGGAATGTTGTACGCTGCAACTAACGCTCCGCCCACCATGGGTACAGAAACCATCCCTTTGGGAGGGTTAGCCTCATTCTCAATTTGGTTGATCTCTTCAGGACGGGGCACGCTGTCACTGGCACCGAAATCGACCGTGCGGGCTACAAACTGCCGACGACCCGCACCGCTTCCTACAGACTGATAGTTGACCTGGATGTTAGGGTTTTTCTTGCCAAACTCTTGGGCCCAAGTTTGATAGATGGGGGCCGGGAAGGTCGCCCCAGCGCCATTGATAGTGATGGTCTGCCGAGCAAACACCCGCTGCCAATTCGTCTGACTGGCCGCAAAGCCGGCAACAGTGGCAGATAGAAACTTCAGGAAAGAACGACGCTCCAAGGGGTGCAACGTCACCATACAGATCTCCTCTCCCAGATGAAGATAAAATCCTAGCCCGGATCTAAAAAAGGCTACTTCACTCGAGAACCTTACCCAACCCAATCAAAACTCGTCGGGCTGGGTATGCCACTACCGCCTGGAAGCTTGGAGGCAACCCTCAAGCTAGGCCTGCGATCCTCAACAAGCCTTCAACCGATCGCAACATCCCAGGGATCCCTTTGAGCACGCAGGGTTCCCTCGGGAACGCTCCATTGAAGACTTCGCCAGTCCGCGCAGCTACTATAACGTAAAGGCCAGTTGTTTTTAGTTAAAACGAGGTTAAGCCCAGGTTATCTCTGGGGATATCCGCCAAATGTTGCAAACCCCTCAAGGGATCCCCTTTGGTGTCAGCCACTCTATACCCTCTGCTAAGTATTTCCTGAAACAAATAACCTTCCGCATTTTCCGCATTTTTGGTTTAGAAACAAGGTGGCTTCTTGTCTTCCTACCGGGGTTGCGAGCGGCAAGAGAGCTTCATCGGCAATGAGCTCCGAGAAGGGATCCCTCATGCCAAAGGGCTGAGGCGTAGGGGGCAGCTTGCTTTGGAGTTTATAGTCGTTTCAGGCTAGGGTGAGACGCCTGG
>NZ_JANSHS010000517.1:0-580 GCF_047461695.1 Synechococcus sp. R6-7 | reverse complement strand
ACTGCGAGGTAAGGACTCCGTCCTGCTGACAGGAAGAGTGGCCCGCGCCCTGTCCGCAGGACGAGCGCCGGGAGGATGTCACTCCTCTGTCCAGAAACGCTCGGAAAGATATTTGTCAGCCCCGTCGCAAAAGATGGTCACCACCACTCCAGAGGAGAGCTGACGGGCCACCTCTAGGGCTGCCACCACATTGGCGCCGGCAGAGATGCCCACCAGCAGGCCTTCTTCCAACGCCAAGCGCTTGACCATTTTCTGGGCTGCTTCTGTGGAGATCTCAATGTGCTGGTCAGGCAGGGTGGGATCGTAAATCTCAGGTTTTAGAGCGGTGGCCATGTGCTTGAGCCCTTCCAGGCCATGGAAGGGAGAGTCGGGCTGCATGGCAATGATTTGGATATCCGGGCGATACTCTCGCAGGCGCCGCCCCACCCCCATACAGGTGCCGCTGGTGCCTAGCCCGGTAACAAAATGGGTGACCTGCCCCTGGGTTTGCTCCCAAATCTCCACCCCAGTGGTTTCGTAGTGGGCTTGCCAGTTGGCGGGGTTGCTGTACTGGTCAGGGTAGAAATAAAGCTCGGGGTTT
>NZ_JANSHS010000516.1:0-3551 GCF_047461695.1 Synechococcus sp. R6-7 | reverse complement strand
CCCCAGAGATTCTCCCACTTGCTCTAGGGTGGTAAAGTCCACATGAGCGGTGAGATCCTGGGATCCCACCCGAACATAGGGATCCGTGTAGCTGCCGTGCTGTCGATAGGCCAGGAGCGTACCTTGGGCGCGGTGGGGGCTGTAGTAGCGCTGGGCGGTGTGGCCATAATCGATGGTGAGCACGTAGCCTCGCCGGAGCTTGCGGGCCAGGAGCTGCAGCCACTCCAAGGCTTTTAGGTTCACCTCGGTTTGGTAGCCCGACGGATAGGTTTCTACAGGGATCCCCAAGCGGGCAAAATACTCCCTCAGCTCAGGAGTGGACAGATCCCCCAGCACTTCCCGGAAGTTGGCTTCTGCAGCCTCGCCGCAATCGACATAGATTTCTCGCAAAGCCCCATCCTGCACCTGCACCCGATGCACCGGAAAAGCATCCACCAGCTCATTGGAGAAAAAGCAGCCTGTAACTGAGTTATCCGGGATCCCGTCCCAATCCAACCAGCGCACCTTCTCCCCAAAAGGGGCCAACCGCTCCTGCTGGAGCTGCCGCAGATGGGCAGAACGCTCCAGGATCCCATATTCCAGTGCCTGCCAAAAAGGGGGGTTAGCGGAGCGCACGTAGGTCAGCCAATCCTGGGCCAAGCGACCGCTGCCCGCCCCCATCTCGATGACCGTGAAGGCAGAGGGGGATCCCAAAATGTGCCAGAACTGAAGGATCTGCTCTGCCAACAGTTGGGCAAAGTCCGCCGCCAGGTGGGGAGAGGTGAGGTAGTCGGGGCCAATCGGGGATCCCTGCTCGTAATAGCCCAGCCCTGGCTCGTAGAGAGCCCACTCCATAAACTGGGCAAAGGTCACCGGTCCCTGAGCGCGAATGCGGCTGACAATCAACTCCTGCAACTTCTGCGTGGCCTGAGGTGTCGATAGAGAAAGACTCGGGTCGCGTAGGTGTTGCTCAGGAGCGATCACAGGTGAGGATTCCAGGGATCCAGACTTACTCAACTCAAACTTACTTGTTCAGGGGACGACGCCAATTTTGGCGAAACTGACGGTTTGAGAGCAGCAGCACCGGCCAGAGGGCCGATACCAGCCACTTCCCAGATCCCGAATAGATGCGATCCGCCTTGCGGGCCGAGTACCAAACTCCACCTGCATAGATTGTCAAGAGCAAAAAAGGCCACATCTCAACCCATCCTATTCAACGCTGCTCACCAGGTCAGGGATCCCCAATCAGTAGGCATCCTGCAGCTCATAGAAGTCAGGCGTGATGTAGTCCTTGCGCAGGGGCCAACCTATCCAGTCTTCCGGCATTAAAATCCGCTTCAGGTTCGGGTGTCCCTCGAAAACAATGCCGTACATGTCGTAGGTTTCTCGTTCCTGCCAATCCGCCGACTTCCAAATCCAGTATACGGAAGGCAGCCGTGGATCGTGGCGAGGCAACTTTACCTGGAGCCGCACCTCCTGAGGGCGATCCGCCCCGTCTGACAGCTTGATCAGGTGGTAAAGGCTGACCAGTGGCTGCCCTGCCCCCAGGTCATATCCGCACTGACACTCCAGGTAGTTAAAGCCGTAGGCATAGAGGGCGGTACACAAGGGTAGGAGAAAGTCCCGCTCCACCTCCAACAGCTCTACCCCCGCTGCGTCTCTCCCCAAATACTGGTGCTCGAAGCCGTTGTCGGCCAGAAACTGGGAAACCGGGCCCCGCTCCACCATCGCCAACGGATCCGATTGCTCGCCTACCGCTGGCGGCGCTTGTTTTTCCTGGGCATTCTCCTCTGCCATCTCACACTCCTCCCTGCAAGGCTTTGAGCTGCTGTTCCGCCCGCTTAAAGTCGGCGGTTTGCAAGGCCGGGGGCACTGGCAAGCCAATGGCCGCAGCCAGCTCTGGCGGGGGAGCTTGGCGGGTCTCGCTCTCCAGATACTTGCCGGTGATGATCTCCGGCACAGGCTTGAGGTTGTGCTTAACCGTGTAGTAGCGGTGGGTTTGCTGCAGACGGCCTCGTTCCCGCATGTCCTCGGCGGCGATCTTCTTGCGCAGCTTGACAATGGCATCCATGATCGCTTCTGGACGAGGAGGGCAGCCGGGAATGTACACATCCACCGGGATCAGCTTGTCCACCCCCCGCACTGCCGTGTAGGAATCGGAGCTGAACATGCCACCGCTGATGGTGCAGGCCCCCATGGCGATCACGTACTTCGGCTCAGCCATTTGCTGGTAAAGCTTGACCAACGCCGGCGCCATTTTCATGGTGACCGTACCTGCCGTGATGATCAAATCAGCCGTGCGCGGCGAAGAACGAGGCAGCAGGCCAAAGCGGTCGAAGTCGAAGCGGGATCCCAGCATGGCGGCAAACTCGATGAAGCAGCAGGCGGTGCCGTAGAGCAGCGGCCAGAGGCTGGACATCTTAGCCCAGTTGTACAGGTCGTTCACCGTCGTCAGAACGACGTTGTTGGAGAGGTCGGTAGTCACCTGGGGGGCAGCCCCCGGAAACAAGACTTGCGATTTCTCAGACGTCATGACCATTCCAATGCTCCTTTTCTCCAGGCGTACACAAGACCCACCACAAGGATGGCGATGAAAATCAGGGCCTCCACAAAGGCCAACAGCCCCAAGCGGTGAAACGCCACTGCCCAGGGATAGAGGAACACCGTCTCTACATCGAAAATGACGAAGACCAGTGCGAACATGTAGTAGCGAATGTTGAACTGGATCCAGGCTTGCCCAAACGGCTCCATGCCCGACTCGTAAGTGCTGCGCCGCAGGGATCCCCGCCGCTTTGGCGCTAAGAGTGCGGAAGCCCCCAGAGCCAAAATCGGCAGCAGAGAGCAGACGATTAGAAAAACCAGCAAATACTCGTAGCCGGACAGAACAAACACGACGCCAGACTGCCTCAGGTGCTCAACATTTAGATACGTTTCCAGTATAGAGCCAGTCTGGGGCTCCCCTGCGCCACGGGATCTTCAGTTCTATTGATGATCATGATTGTTGGGAGCGGCGTTTTTCCAGCCAGCCCCACACTCCGCTCACCACCGCCCCGGCCATCAGGATCCCCAAAGCCGGCTGAAACAAAGGCAGCCAGAGCCGCATCCAAAGTTTGTAGCCCAGTGGGATCCCAAGAAAAGCCCCGGTTACGGAAAAGACAAACCAGACAAACCCGGCGAACACCAGAAAGACAACGGCAATCAGGAAGTTATCCAGCCAGCGCTTGAGGTCAGAGGAAACCATAGGGATTGAGGCAGAACAGCTTGAAGTAGACCCAGAGGCAATCTGGGAACCGAACCTTTTGGGCCGCTAATGCCGATATCTCAGCATCTTTCACCCAGACAGACTGCCGGAATAAGTTCAACAGACAGGGTAGCTTACCCCAGCACTTGGTGAAGATCCCACGTGCACCTTTTTGGGTAGAGTAAGCTGTGCCGGCCCGCTGCTGACCCGCTGTGAACACAACCCAAAACCACGGTAGCGCCAGTAGGATTCCCCAGCCAGCCTGCTAACAATAAGTGAGATTTCCCTTCTGCCGCTTGGTCAGCTCAGCTAGAAATCGCAGGAGCCCCGC
>NZ_JANSHS010000515.1:0-5974 GCF_047461695.1 Synechococcus sp. R6-7 | reverse complement strand
AATCTGCATTGGTGAAAGATGCTAGCTTTTTTAGCATCCAGTAGCCCAAAAAGTGCGGACTATGGTCAAGCGTGTGCGGTTGGATCCCATTGCCCAAGTGTCTGAAATCGCCACCAACAGCAATTTGCTCTCGGTGCTGCTGCAAGAAGAGCTGAATGTGTTGAAAGAGTGCGGTGGGCGCGGCCTCTGCGCCACCTGTCATGTGTACGTTAAGGAGGGGATGGAGTCTTTATCCCCGATGAGCAAGCGGGAGCAGCGCACCCTGGAGGTGATCACCACCTGCAAGCCTAACTCTCGCTTGGCCTGCCAAGCGCGGGTGCTGGGGGAAGGGGTGGTGGTGGAATTGCCTGCCGGGATGTACATCCATGCTTTTCAGGATATCGAGGCGTTGATCGGTCGGCGAGCGGAGCAGCCACTTTTGCACCCTGTAACCGGCGCGGTTTTGGTGCAGGAGGGCAAGCTGATCACCCGCTCGGTGCTGGAATCGGTGAGAGGGCTGGATCTGGATATCCAAGAAGCACTGGCTCGGAGCAGCCAGGAGTTTTGAGATTTTGATCCCATCTTTTGAGCCAGTTTGGGCCCCTTTTTGAGGCCACTTGGCCACCCTGTATATAAACAAAGCATTCTCAGGTGAGTATTCCTATGCCCCCTGTGTTTCTTGGGATCGATCTGGGCACTTCTGGGATGCGGGTGGTGGCCCTCTCAGAGCAGGGGGAGGTGGTGGCCAAAAGCGAGCGCCAGTGGGATCCCCCAGAGACCAATCCGGGCCGCTGGTTGCGAACCCTGAAAGCCCTTTTGGGACAACTGACCGCGCAACTGGGGGAGCAGTATTCCATTGCAGCTCTGAGTGCTTGCAGCACTTCCGGCACCATTCTGCCGGTGGATGGTCGAGGCATGCCGTTGGAACAGGCGTGGCTGTATTCCGACCCGCGGGGCCAGGCTCAGGCCAAGCAATTGGGGATCCCTGCCAGTTGGGGTCTCAGCCGTTGGCTGTGGTGGGCGGAAGCCTATCCTGATCAGTATCGAGACAGCTACTTGGCCCATCCGGCGGACTTTTTGCTGAGCCAACTGGGGGGGCGCAGGCAGGTGACCGATCACACCCATGCCCTCAAGAGCGGTTTCGACCTGGAGGCCTACACCTGGCCTCAGGAGTGGTTGGCGCGGCAGGGCCTAAACCCCAAGCATTTCCCCGAGGTGGTACCGCCGGGAACGGTTTTAGGAACGGTGCGAGCAGACTGGGGGTTGGGGCCGGAAGTGCTGATCGCGGCAGGGATCACCGATGGCTGTGCCGGGCAACTGGCGGCAGGGGCTATTCGCTTGGGGCAGGTTTCCACCAGCTTGGGCACAACCCTTATTTTTAAGGCCAACAGTCCGGATCCCATACAAACCCCAAGCATCTATTCCCATTTGCACCCGGACAGTGCTCCGCACCGCTGTCGCGAACGAATGGTTTGGTGGCCGGGGGCCGCCTCTTTTTGTGGAGGCGGAGTTTTGCCTCATTACTTCCCCGACGGCAACCTGCAAATGCTGGATCAGCAAGCTCAGGCTTATCTGCCCACCGGGCTGGTCAGCTATCCCCTTTGTCAGCCGGGAGAGCGTTTTCCCATTGTCGATCCCCGGTTCGCCGGGTTCTTGCCGGAGGCAGAAGAGGGATCCCCCCGTTTTTACGCTGCTTTGTTGGAGGGGGTAGCGATGGTGGAGCGGCTGGGGCTGGAAACGTTGGCCGCTCAAGGGATCCCAGTGCCAGAGCAGAGCCCGATTTTCACCACCGGTGGAGGCAGCAAAAGCCCTCTCTGGTTGCGCCTACGCGCCAGCATCCTTGCTCGTCCCTTGGCTGTGGTGAAACACCCGGAGCCGGCTGTGGGGGCAGCCATCTTGGCCGCTTCTGCCTATTGGTGCTGCTCTGTCCAACAGGCTGCCGATCGATTGGTACAGGTAGAACGCTATGTTCAACCGGATCCAGAGTGGGTGAAGTCTTACGCAGAGATCTACTCGGTCTTTCACAGCCGCCTGAGCAACCTGCTTTGACATGTTCCCTGCTCTACTGGCTTGCTTCCCCGTAGCGGTAGGGTGAGGATTCTTGTTACTGGTTCCACAACAGCCCTTGCCGCAAAGGATCCCGTCCCGCTTTCGCCAGTAGGTTTCCCCTCTAAAACAGCGATGATGGTTTCCCAGTTGTTCAGGCTACAGACTTATGACTATGTAAGTATTAAGCGGTCACGGGATACAGCTGCCTACCTACGTTTTTTGAGCTTCGTGAATGCTCAGCCGTGGAAACGAGATTCTTTTTAAACGGAAATGAAACATTTTCGTTGCATTGCTTCCTAACTTTCCTTCTCTCCTAACTAAAGAGAAGCTAGGGGTGAGGGTCGGCAGCGAGGTGTCTCAATCTTGTTTGAAACGACTGTAAAAGCATTCTGACATCGAAAAGCAGGGATCCCCGCTTGGGGATCCCCGATTGGTATGGCCGGAGCCGCAAGCCAAGCTAGGGCTGCCGCTGGAAGCTCTTGACTTCTAAAACCGGCCCTACCTGAGCCACCGTCACCATGTCTTCTTTGATCTGTCCCTGGATGGTGACCTCTAGCCCCTCTTGCAAGAGCTCTTTGGGGGCACGGAAAAGGGCGTAGTGCTCGCCGGAAGGCAGGGTTAGCACCCACACCCCCCCTTCGATATCCAGGAACTGGATGGTACCGCTGTACTCTTGCATCACCGCCTCAGCGCCAGCCCGGTTGCCGTGGACTGAGATTCCGTAGCCGCTTGCGCTCCCAAGTAGGCCAGGCCCAGGCAGAGCAAGCCATTGAAGAGCAAGAAGGAGCGACCCAACCAAGCAGAGGATCCAAGCCATAGCACCCCCTCATAGAACAGGGATCCGGACAAGAGCAGATGCGAGGCCATGCCAATGCACAAGCCAATCACCGCCCAGCGCCAGCGCCGATGGCCCAGGAGCAGCAACATCAACAGGCCTGGGATCAACACGCTGGCAAATAGGGGGTTCAAGGCATTGGTCTGGGCAAAGGCGGTGCCCAACTCCGGCAGGGAGCTACCCGCCAATTGGAAGGGCCAACGGGGGCCACCGACAATCGCCAACCCCTGCAAGGGGAAAAGACCGGCACTGCCCAAAAGCATCCCAGCCAGCAAAGGCACCGTCTGCAGCAGCCGCTTGGGAGCCAGCCACCAGCGGATCAGCACCAGGATAATGTAGCCGCCCACCACCATCAGCAGCTTCGGCACCAGAGCAATCGGGCCACCATCGAACCAGAAGCGTGGGTTGAGGTAGCCATTGTTGTTCAGGTACTGCAGGAAGTCCTTCAACCAGAGCACCAAGGGGTTTTCCTCCTGTTGTCCTGTGGCCCTGGCCAGCGCCTTGGCCGCATCCAAACGACCGGCCCCGTAGAAGTTCTGTTTGTCGCCGGGCACCGGGGTAGCCGACATTTTCAGCACTTCCTCCACCTTGTCCGGGTCTTTGATGCCCTGAGCCTGGATCAGAGCTGCCACACCGGCTACGTGGGGAGTGGCCATGCTGGTGCCTTGGAAGTAGGCAAAGACCGGCTCGTTGGGGTTACGACGATTGATGGTTTGCTGCAGAATGCCGTACTCGGGGTGATCAGGCGTTTTGGCTCCGCCGGGAGCAGAGATGTCCACCCCCACCCCATAGTTGGAGTAGGGAGCTTTTTCCCCGTTGGGCCCCGTGGCCGAGACGGCGATCACATGCGGGTAGCGGGCCGGGTAGCTCACCTGGTTGGAGTTTTCGTTGCCGGCGGCTGCGATCACCGTCACCCCTTTGCTATGGGCATAGGCCACTGCCTCTTCCATCAGTTGGGCAGAAGCGCGGCTACCCAGGCTGAGGTTGATGATCGTAGCCCCGTGGTCGGCAGCATAGCGGATCCCTTCCACCACATCCGACAGGGATCCAAAGCCATTGGCATCCAACACCCGTACCGGCATGATCTTGGCCTTGAAGGCAATGCCGGCTACACCCAAGACATTGTTGGTGGATTGGGCGATGGTTCCCGCCACATGGGTGCCGTGGCCGTTGAGGTCTTCCGGATCCTCATCGTCATCCACAAAGTCGTAGCCCTTAACAAATTGGGTTTGGGCCAGGTCGGGAACTCGGGTTACTCCTGTGTCCACCACGGCTACCGTCACCCCTTCCCCTTGGGAGATGTCCCAGGCTTCCGGCATGCGGATGGCCCTGAGGTTCCATTGCTGGGGATAGAGGCGGTCGTTGGGCACGAAAGCCGCCTGGAATTGATAGTTGGGGTGAGCATACTCGATCAAGGCTTCGTCGGTGAGCCGCTTAACCAGCCGCCGCGTGGATCCCAGGTGGTCGGCATCCACGTCAAACAGGTAGATCGCTTCTTGGCGGGCAAAAGCGCTGTCGCTGCTGGGGCGGAGCGTCAAGTGATACTCTTTAGCGATAGCGGCAATCTGACTGGGGGTGGCTGTGTTTACAAAATTGACCACGATGCTGTCGTAGGGGGCGGATCCCTTGCCGCAAGCCGTCAACAGCAAGGCCATCAAGCCGGCGCAGCAAAGACCCAACCAGCGTCTGAATTTCATAATTCACGCCCTCGGGATCCAAAAAATGTTGCAACCAGTATGCCCTCTGGATTGACAATTGACGAGATGAGATCCGGCATGGGGGCAAAATTGCCAAAAGGTGCAACCTTCGCCGCGCAAGAAGGGATCCCAGGCCTGCCGAGAAAGTGCTATGACAAGATGAGCGTAAACTGCCGCCAGAAGGGGGGAATCGGGATCGATGGATAGAGTCTTGCAGCTCATGATCCAGGGTTGGTATTACTCCATCCCCCTGTTGACGTTCTCGGTCTTCTCAGTGGCCTGTTGCATTGAGCGGGTGCTGTTTTGGTGGAAGATCACCCATCGGCAGGAGGAGGTGGTGCAGCAAGCCCTGAGCCAGTACCGCCGCAACCCACGCGCTGCCCAGTATTTGCTGGAGCAAAATGCCGATCTGCCGATTGCCCGCATCTTTTTGGCCGGGTTGGAGCTGAACGAGGCCAGCCCGGAAGATTTTAAGCTGGCTCTGGAAACGGCCCTGGCGGCAGAAGTGCCTCTGCTGAAGCGCTTCAACACGGTCTTCGACACCGTAATCACCGTTGCCCCCTTCTTGGGCTTGTTGGGCACCGTCACCGGCATCATCCAGATCCTCAGCTCCATTCAACTGGGGGATATCGGCGGCACCGATACCCAGGGGGTAGGTCGGGGGATCGCCGAAGCCTTGTACTCGACGGCCTTTGGACTGATTGTGGCTATTCCCACCCTGTTGATTTCCAACGTCTTCCGCTCTTTGTACCTGCGGCAACTCTCTAAGATCCAAGAGTACGGCGGCATGCTGGAGCTGCTGCATCGGCAGCGGCAAGAGATGCAGGCCCAACAGCTTTCCCAGTATTCCTACACCCAATCTAGCCCCAGTGGCAGCTCCACCCTTCCCCCCTACTCCTCGCTTGAGCCCTCCTAACCTATGCGCATCCCCGAAGAGAACTTCCGAGCTGGCGAGATCAACATCGTGCCCCTGATCGATGTCATCTTCTCGATCCTGGTGTTTTTCGTGATTGCCAGCCTGGTGCTCACCCGCTCCGAGGCTCTGGATGTCAACCTGCCGGATGCCACTACAGCTGAAGTTCGTCTGCAGCCGGATGTAACGGTGAGCGTGACGGCGGAAGGACAGATTGCCGTCAATCAGGAGAAAATTGCCGATATTTCTGCCCTGATCCCGGCAGTGGAACGCATCCTGGCCGAGAAGCCGGCTGAAGGGCGGCGCTTGGTGGTGATCAACGCCGATTTGGCCCTCTCCCACGGCAAGGTGGTGGAGGTGATGGATACTCTGCAGCGGGTGCCCAATGTCAGCCTGGCAATTGCCGCCCGCCGCCCCAGCAGTAATCGGTAGCCAGCTTAGGATTTGGGCCAGTTTTGTCAAATATAGTCATTTCAGGTTAGGGTGAGACGCCTAGGCTAC
>NZ_JANSHS010000514.1:0-986 GCF_047461695.1 Synechococcus sp. R6-7 | reverse complement strand
CAGCAGTGTTCAGCGTAAATGTATCAGGGCCATGAACGAACAGGAAGTGGTGCAGTGGCTGGAGCAGGCGCTGGCCAATCCCCGCCTTAGGTTACAGGCCAAAGCCCAACCGCTCCAGGAGAGTCCCAAGGCTTATGCCCTCGTCATTATGATCAACCGCCCTGCCGGCCTTGCTCTCAACTATGAGGAGTTGACGGCCTGGTTCCAGAAGGCGATTCCCACTCGCTACCCCCAAGTCAAACGGTTGGCCCTCTACAGCCGCCCCATGGGCCAGCAGGCTGCCGACTGGAAAACTCAGGTGAGGCTGGATCCGGAGCCGGCGACAGACAAGGTGGATCCCGGTCGTGTTAGCAGTGCAGAGCACTTTACCGCTACGCGACCCTCTCGCGAACCCGTCAGTGGGACGGAGTCCCCGGAGAGTCTGGATCTAAGCTGCTACTGCTTTGTCAGCGATCGCCAGTTGCTTACTGCCGACCTTCCTCAGCCGCCTGGTTTGCTCCGCCAGGCGGTTTTGGGTTTTCACAGCCTCACTTCTGGGCAAAAACAGGAGGTTCTGCCCCTCTTGCCCACCTTGTTTCGCAATCCCAGCGCCGTCTCGACGGTGATGCTGTCGGTGGAGGCAGCCCTGTGGCTGGAGCCTCTGAAAAGCCTGAATCCCCACGAGCTGCGTCTACTGAGCGTTTGGCTGAGCCGCTATTGCTTCAACCCCAGCCGCACCGTAGCGGAATTGGATCCCGCCACCTCAGGTCTCAAAATTGGGCAAACCAAGCGCAGCTACCGCGCGCCTCAGGTGGGGGTCTCGCTGATTTTGGCCAGCTTTGCCGGCAACCTGACGGCGGCCTCAGGTGTGACCCTGAGCCTGCTGTTCGGTATGGTGTTTGTGCTTTTCCTGGCCATCTTGGGCGTCTCAGAGGGGGGATTTTCCTTGGGCTTTTTCATCCTTGCCGTTCTGCTCACCCTCGCCTTCAATGCCCTGATCTTCTTTT
>NZ_JANSHS010000513.1:0-5404 GCF_047461695.1 Synechococcus sp. R6-7 | reverse complement strand
ATCCTAACATAAGATCAACACGACCTAGTTTTTGTTCATAGCTCCTCTCTCTTTATAAGAGAGGAGCTCAGGTTTTGCATAAGGTTTCACCTGTCAGTTCAACAGGCTAGATCCCATCCCAAACATTCCTGCATCACCTGGCCCAATAGGTACAGGGATCCGCAGAGGACAGCCGGTGGCTCAGTGGGGGTTTTGGGCTTGAGCAGCTGTGCTCGAAAAGCGGAGAGATTGGGCAGTGCCCGTGCTGAGGCGAGATGAGGCTGCAGAGTCTGGGCTAGCTGAGCAAGTTGCTCGGGATCCGTCCCAGAGTGGCCAGCAATTGGCAGGGCAAAAAAGCAATCTCCTGGTCGCAGCAGGGTGCTGAGAATGCCCTGGACATCTTTGGTGGTGAGGATGCCCATATACCAGGTGAGGGGGCCAGGTTGATACTTATCCAGATAGCGACGGAGAGCCTGGGCAGCGGGTAAGTTGTGGGCTCCGTCCATCAGCAACTGGCGGGATCCAATCTGCACCCGCTGTAGGCGCCCCGGCCAACGGGTGATGGCAAATCCTTTTTCGACAGCGGCATCCGGGATCCGCCAGCCCTGTTGCTGTAGGGTTTCCACAACGGCAAGAGCTACTGCCGCATTGGTGAGTTGTACATCGCCGCTGAGGGGCAAGGTGAGGAGCTGCCCTCGCCAGTGGACGGTTTGAGGCTCTGACCATCGCAGAGGTTCGACCATCTTCAGGGGGCTTCGCAATTGCTCTGCCTTGGCTCGGATAACTGCTGTGACCTCTGGGGTTTGGGGTGCGCACACTGCCGGGATCCCTGGCTTGAGAATGCCCGCCTTTTCAGAGGCAATTTGGGGAAGGCTGTTGCCCAAGCGCTGCCAATGATCCCAGCCGATGGAGGTGATAGCCGTTACCACTGGCTCGATCCCAGCATTGGTAGCATCCAGCCGCCCCCCCAGGCCCACTTCTATCACTGCCACATCCACCTTTTGCCAGCGGAAGTACAGCCAAGCGGCAGCGGTGATAACCTCAAACTGGGTGGGAGAAGCCTCGTCAGGGGCATAGGTTTGTAGGCAGTCTCGCACCTGGGCCAGCGCTTGGCTCCAGTCGTTGGCGGAAATGTATTCCCCGTTCAGCCAAATCCGTTCCCGCCAGTCCACCAAATGGGGAGAGGTGTAGCGGCCCACACGATAGCCTGCCGCCCACAACACGTGGCTGACCCAGGCACAGACAGATCCTTTGCCGTTGGTGCCGGCTACGTGGATGGCCGGGATCCCAGCTTGGGGCTGTCCTAGACGCTGCAGCAAGACTTGCATGCGTTCCAGACTGAGATCCACACCAAAATGGCCCAGGGACTCCAGAAAGGCCGGCCAATCCCAGTCTGGGATGCGAGGCAGGGTTAGGGACAAGTTGCTCTGGTTCAAGCAAAGACTCCGTCTTGCCAGGGTAGGTGAGATTTGGGATTTTTTCTAGGGATCAACAATTCTAGAGGTTCACTACAAAAGCGTCACGGATGCCCGGCTGCTTGAGCACCTCTTCCAGGATCCCATCCGGCAGGGGATCGTCCAAGCTGAGCACCATGACTGCATCGCCGCGGATGATCTTGCGCCCCACCTGCATGCTGGCGATGTTGACATTGTAGGCTCCCAGCAGGGTGCCAATCCGTCCGATGATCCCCGGCATATCCCGGTGCAGGGTCATCAGCATGTTGGCGGAAGGGGGCACATTCACCGGGAACTCGTCGATCTGGGTGATCCGCACCTCTCGCTCCCCAATCAACGCCCCCGAAACCGAGCGGATCCCATTGGGGCCGTGGGCAATCAACGTCAGGGATCCGGAATAATCTTTCAAGGAGGGATCTCGAGTTTCCACCACCCGAATGCCCCGTTCTTTGGCCTCGATGGAGGCGTTGACGTAGTTGACCCGCTCCCGCAGCGCCAGCGTCAAAAGCCCTTTGAGAGCGGCAATGACGATCGGCTGCCCATCTTTTTCCGCCAGATCTCCCTGCAGGCGGATCTCCAACTGGTTGACGCGATCCCCCGCCAATTGGCCAACCAAGTTGCCTAGGGTTTCGGCCAAGTCCAGGTAGGGTCTGAGGTTTTGCAGCACCTCTGCCTGTAGGCCGGGGATGTTCACGGCAGAGCGGGCCGGCAGCCCCAGCAACACATCGCGGATCTGCTCGGCCACATCGATGGCCACGTTCACCTGGGCTTCTTCGGTAGAGGCCCCCAAGTGGGGAGTGAGCAGGACTTCCTTGCCCAGAGAAAACAGCGGAGAGTCCTTCAGGGGCTCGTTGGCAAATACATCCAAAGCCGCTCCGGCAATTTGACCGGATTTCAGGGCTTCGTACAGGGCTTGTTCATCCACCAAACCGCCACGGGCGCAGTTGATCAGGCGAGCGGTCGGCTTCATCATGCGGAAGGTTTCGGCGTTGAACAGGTTGGTGGTTTCAGGGGTTTTGGGAACGTGCAAGGTGATGTAGTCCGATTCCTGCACCAAAGTTGTGAAGTCTACCAGGCGTACCCCCAGTTGCTCGGCCCGCTCCACGGACAGATAGGGGTCATAGGCCAGCAGCTTCATCCCCATCGCCTTGGCAATCTGGGCCACATGGGATCCAATCCGACCCAATCCGACAATCCCCAGCGTTTTTTTGTAGACTTCTACGCCGACAAACTCTTGCCGATTCCACAGGCCCGACTTCAGAGAGGCATTGGCATCGGGTATGTGGCGGGAGAGGGCCATCATCAAGGCAATGGCGTGCTCGGCAGCGGCAATGGTGTTGCCCTCTGGGGAGTTGACCACCAGGATCCCGGCTTTGGTTGCGGCAGGCACATCGATGTTGTCAACGCCAACGCCCGCCCGCCCGATGATTTTTAAGTTCGTCCCCGCCTCGATTACCTCTCGGGTAACCCGTGTACCGGAGCGCACCATGATGGCATCGTAGTTGGGGATGACCGCGATCAACTGCTCTGGGGTGAGCTGGGTTTGCACATCCACCTGAGCGACTTGGGAGAGAATGTCGATCCCCGCCTGATCGATGGGATCTGTGACGATGACTCTGGGCATAAGCAGCGTTAGTCCAGTGGGATGGAGGGCAACAGAAGTAGGGGAACAGATTACCCAAAAAATTGGGTCTAAAGCTCCGTCCTACCGCTACGCAGTTCGCCTTGGCCTCAGGAAGCTGTAGGAGGGCTTTAATGCTATGGTCATCCTTAGCGGCAGGGTAGTCAACCGCTCTGTTCAAGCAAGCGGGCTATAGGCCTTAAGCCCAGCAGTGCGAAGGCCAACGAAGACACGCTGTGAATATTCTGGTCGTCAATGCCGGTTCCAGCAGCCTCAAATCCTCCCTATTTCTGACGGTTGAGGGAAGGGTGGAGGCCACGCCCATCTGGCAAGCCCAGGTGGATTTCACCTACAAGCCGGGGGAGGCCCTCATCCAGACTCGTCGGCGAGGCGGTGGGTGGGAATCTTTTCCCTCCGCTTCACCTGAGGGAGGGATCGGCCAACTGGCCCCGCTGTTTCAAAGCCTCTGGCAAGGGGAGGGATCCCTGCTCCCGCAGGCGGCTGAGATCGGCGGCGTCGGCCATCGGGTGGTGCATGGGGGATCCCTGTACCGGCAGCCCACCTTAATTACGCCAGAGGTGGAGAGGGCGATTGAGCAATTGATCCCCTTGGCTCCGGCCCACAACCCTGCCGCGCTAGCCGGCATTCGTCTGCTGAGTCAACTGTTGCCCGGGATCCCTCAGGTGGCCGTTTTCGACACCGCCTTCCACCAGCAAATGCCTCTGGCCGCAGCCCTTTACCCCCTTCCCTACGCTTGGGCTGAACAAGGGATCCGCCGCTACGGGTTTCATGGCATCAACCACGAGCATTGCGCCCGTCGCGCTGCCGAGATCTTGAACCGACCCCTGGAGGAGTTGCGGCTGATCACCTGTCACCTGGGCAACGGCTGCTCGTTGGCGGCCATTCGCGGGGGCAGAAGTGTGGACACCACCATGGGCTACACCCCCCTGGAGGGCTTGATGATGGGATCCCGGTCGGGGTCAGTGGATCCGGGCATTTTGATCCATCAGTTGCGCCAGGGCATGAGCGTGGATGAACTGGATCGGATCTTGAACCGAGAATCAGGGCTGAAGGGCGTTTCCGGCCTGAGCAGCGATATGCGGGTTGTGTTGGAGGCAATGGAGGCAGGCCATGCCCGGGCGGAGCTGGCTTTCGATCTGTTTGTCCACCGTCTGCGCAGCCAGATTGGGGCAATGCTCATGAGCTTGGATCGGCTGGATGCGCTGGTGTTTTCTGGGGGGATTGGGGAAAACTCAGCACCGGTGCGGGCGGCAGCCTGTGCAGACCTAGGTTTTTTAGGGATCCAGATCGACCCGGTTTTGAATGCCGGATCCCCCCGCAACTGCGATATCAGCACTTCGGATGCGCCGGTGCGGGTTCTGGTGATCTCAGCCCAAGAGGACTGGGCCATTGCCACAGCTTGCCAAAACCTTTTGCAAGGGGAATAGACGAAGGATTCCAGGCTGCTTCTCGCCAGGTTCTCTCCTTTCCGCCCGCTGGCTTGGTGGAGACAAACTCTAGACAATAAGCTCAAAAAAAGAAGACCTTTTGGAGTGGAGGAAAACCATGCAGCGAAGGCATGAACGGATCCCAGTGCTGGTGCTGCTGAGCAGTGTTCTGGTGGGGTGTGGGGGTACAACCGGCAGCAGCAATCTTCCGCCCCTGCCGCCTCCCATACCTGCTCCGTCCCTCACCATTACTGATCTCTCTCCGCGCACCGTCTTGGTGGGGCAAACTCCAACCTTTGTGGTATCTTTCCGGGTAGAGGCCCCTGCCGGGATCCGGGGTTCCAACGCCTTTTTGGCTTCCGTCACCACCCCACTGGGCGATTTCGTAACCCTGGGAGCTTTTGATGCTGCTCAGTTGCCCGGCTGCTTCGTTGGGGCGACCACCTGCACCGTTACAGGGCTGACCCTGGCCCAGAATCGCTTTACCCTCACTCAAACGGGATCCCATCAGCTCACCATCAGTGTGTTCGATCGGCAGGAGCGGCTGGGCAGCGGCAGTTTCCCATTTACCGGAGTGCTTTGAAAACGGTTTGGATAAAGACACAGAGGATACTAGTCTTGCAGGATCCCCAGAAACTCAAAACTCACTCTAGGCCCTATCTCTCAGGTGGATTTCTGAGGCTTCCGGCCAAGGGATCAGGCCACCTCGGTCAAACTTGAACGGCCTCGCCGTTCCTGAGGAGATCGAGTTTTGTTGCTTCAAATCGGGTGGGGATAAAGTCGAGTATGTAGTCACTCTAAACATCATGGTCTAAACATCATGAATGAAACCTTTCCGTCTGGTTCCCCTCTCCCTCTGGAAGAGGAGCTGAGGGTGGTCGCGGAAGCGGCGCGGAGCGTTT
>NZ_JANSHS010000512.1:0-1784 GCF_047461695.1 Synechococcus sp. R6-7 | reverse complement strand
GGGCTCCTGCGATTTCTAGCTGAGGGGAAGGCGATGTTGGAGGGCTGGGTGCGGGTAGTGGAGCTGTTGCAGTTGCCCTTTATGCAGCGGGCCATGCTGGGCGGGATCCTCACCGGCATGACAGGTGGGCTGCTGGGCAGTTTTGTTATTCTGCGGCAACTGTCGTTTTTTAGCGATGCCCTGGGGCATTCGGCTCTGCTGGGGATTGTTTTGGGAGTGCTGCTGGGGCTGAATCCCACCGTGGTGTTGATGGTGTTTGGGGTGGGATTTGCTTTGGGCGTCACCTTTGTCTTGGAGCGCACTCAACTGTCGGCGGATGCGGTGCTGAACATCATCTACTCTTCCTCTTTGGCGCTGGCCGTTATCGCCCTCAGCTTGCTGCCCGGCTATCGGGGCAACCTCAACCAGTTGTTGTTTGGGGAGATTTTGGGGATCAGCCCGGCAGCCCTGTGGACGAGCGGGATCCTCTTGCTGATCAGCTCGGCCTATGTGGGATTGACTTTGCCCTCCCAGATGTTGCTTACCTTGGATGAGCCGCTGGCGCGGGCACGAGGGGTTCAGGTGGGCTGGCAGCGGCTGGCCTTTGTGGTGTTGCTGGCTGTGGTGGTGGCGCTCTCAATTCGCTCGGTGGGGGTGTTGCTGGTGAGCGCTTTTGTGGTCATCCCGGCCTCGACAGCACGGATGTTGGGATCCCGGTTCACGACTTATGTGATGCTGGCCATAGGCATTGGGGGACTGAGCGCGGTGCTGGGGATGATCGCCTCGGCAACCTTCAACCTGCCCTCCGGCCCCAGCATTGTTGCCACCCAGTTGCTCTTTTTTCTCCTAGCTATGGCGCTCAAGGGGGTGTCGCAACTCCTGCAGCTCTAGCTAGCGGCAATCCAAGAGCTCTCTCGGGCAGCGGCTTTTCCTGCAGAAGCTGGCCAAACAGGCGGCGATAGCTCTCTGGAAAGACCTGCCCGCTGAGGGTGGGCTGCTCGTAGACGCGCTTGAGGGTGTTGAGATCCCGCTTGGTAATGTTGGGCACCCGCAACACTCGCCGATTGCCGGTAGCCGCCGCATGGTGTCCGCCATACATCAGATCCCGCAGGTTCGGGCTATGGCCCCACAGCCCCAGCCCATGCCCGATCTCGTGTCGGGCCACCGCCGTTATTTCGGCCAACCCCTGTCCTTCTGCAATGACGATGCGCACCCGCTGCTGCAAAGAGCCATCGGAGGCGAAGAAAAACTCCGGGCGGGCCGCCCCAGCCACCCCGCCGCCAATAGGAGGAACGCGGTAAATGCTCATCCCGTAGAAAGCCTCCTCCTCTTTGGCCACCACCTTGAGCGGGATGTAGGCCGACCACTCCTTCACCGCTTGCTCCACGGAGGCCTTCCACTGGGGGTGATCCCCTTGGATGTAGATAGGGACGGGATAGAAGGCCCACTGGGCATAGGCTCCACCTGGCAAAAGCGGCTCGATTTCCTCAAAGTAGTCTCCCACCGCCTTGTCGTAGGCGTAGCGATCCAGGCCGGGGGGGAGTTTGAGCCGCATCGGCTGCGGCAGTTCTCCGGCTTGAGTTTGAGCCTGGGCTTGCAGGGCTTCAATGCCAAAAAAGTGGGGAACCAGCAGGGATCCCCTGCCCCCCACTGCCAGGACGAGGAGCATCGTCCAGCCGAGGATGCAAAGCTGTAGAATGCGCCGCCGCATCAAAGCCGCCCTTTCGCCCTTGTCTTTCTACAAGGTTAGTGGCTCAGAAAGCAAGTGTCGTTCGTTTGACATCCTCCCCGGCCTGAAGGCCGGA
>NZ_JANSHS010000511.1:0-3296 GCF_047461695.1 Synechococcus sp. R6-7 | reverse complement strand
TCAGCAGTGTTCAGCGTAAATGTATCAGTCCTTTAGCCACTGCCTTCTGCGAGCATTGTCCGCCTGCCCCCACTAATAGCGCGACACCGCCGGATGTCCACCAATGTACCAGCGCCAGGGGATCTCGGCTCCTTGGGTGATGCCGATGCGGGTGGTTTGGACGATGGACAACTGCGTTTGCCAAGAGGGGGATCCCTCCAGCCAAATGCCTTCCTGGCCGGCTTCCGCCCGCTCTAGCCGCCAGCCGTTGTGGGATCCGTCGATGCGCAGTGCTTGACAGAGCAGGCCCGGCCCCGCCGCCGCCCGTGCTGGCTGATTCTGTTTGTTGGCCGGGATCCAGTCTGGCAGGCGATCCAACTGAGCTGCCCGGATCAGAACCGCCGCCGGGATCCCTTCTGGCTCGGTAACGATATTTAGACAGTGGTAGAGGCCGTAGATGCGATAGATGTAGAGATGCCCTGGCGGGCCAAACATGACCTGGTTGCGTTGGGTCTTGCGGCGGTAGGCATGGCAGGCCGGATCCCCAGCCGTGTAGGCCTCCGTCTCTACGATCTGGGCCCGCACCTGCAGCCCATCGGCAAATTGCCGCACCAGAACCATGCCCAGCAAGGCAGGTGCCACCAGCGGGGCCGGCTGGCTCAACCACTCCACAGCGTCCACGGCAGGCTTGGCAGCCCTCAGCCCCCAGCAACGGCAGGGACGATGCTCACCTCATCCCCATCTTGCAGAGGGGTGTCACATCCCTTGAGGAAGCGAATGTCTTCGCTGTTCACATAAAAGTTGACGAAGCGGCGCAATTCCCCCTTCTCATCGCACAGCCGCGCCTTAATCCCCGGACAGCGTTGTTCCAAAGCATCCAACAATTCGCGGATGGTGGATCCCTCGCAATTCACCACCCCCTGATCCTGGGTGAGCGCCCGCAGCGTGTTGGGAATCAGCACCTTGACTGCCATAGCCCAATGCCTCGTCCATTAACCAACATCAAAAAACTAGGGTAGCAGCACCCCATCGATGCCGTGAATCACGCCGTTGGAAACTGGAATATCCGCCAGGTTCACGTTAGCCCCGTTGACCCGGATGCTGCCATCGGATCCCACCTGCACCTGCAGCGGCAGCCCTGCCAAGGTGGTCAGAGTGGTCGATTGGCCGGGCCGCAGGTCAAACGAGGTAATCCGCCCCGGCACCACATGATACGTGAGAATGCGGGTGAGCTGAGCCCGGCTGGCCGGCTGCAACAGCGTCTCCACCGTACCCGGCGGCAGTTGCCCAAAGGCCACATCGGAAGGGGCAAAGACCGTGAACGGCCCCGGCCCTGCCAACGCCGTATTCAGGCCCGTCGCCCGCAAAGCTGCCGCCAGCGTCGAGTAGCTGCTGGGCAAAGTTTCCAGCTCAACGGCAATGGTGTTTAGCCCTTGAGGCTGGGCCGCAGGAGCAAAGACAAGCGGGGCCACTACAGCCGCCAACGGGATCCAACGGCGAACAAGGCGTTGAACAGAAGGAAAGATAGGCATTGTGCAAAGCTCCTGAGCCAATAGGTCTACGCCAGGGATCTTAACAGTTCTTCATTAAGATTCTGTTAAGAGGCAATGGAGAGGGTCTTCCCTGCAAACCGAGTTCATACTGATGCCTCTTGCCAGTCCAGCCGCTCTAGGGTGCGGGCGCGCTCCAAAGCCTGTTCAAAGCTCTCCAGCTTGGGCGAGATCACCAGAGGATGGCCTACGTGGGGTTGAACCGCCTCCTGGGTCTTCAGGCCGTTGCCGGTAATGTAGGCTACTGTAACCGCCTCCGGATCGATTTGACCGGATTCTGCCAGGTGTTTGAGCACGGCAATGGTGGTGCCGCCGGCAGTCTCGGTGAAGATGCCTTCGGTCTCGGCCAAAAGCTTGATGCCGGCAACAATCTCCGGATCGGCAGCCGTCTCGATCTGGCCGCCGGTTTTGCGGGCGATCTCCAGGGCGTAGATCCCGTCGGCAGGGTTGCCGATGGCGATGGACTTGGCGATGGTATTGGGCTTAACCGGAGTGACAAAATCCCGTCCCTCGCGGAAGGCTTGGGCAATGGGCGCGCAGCCCTGCGCCTGTGCGCCGTGGAAGGCGACCGGCTTATCCGCCACCAGCCCCACCTTCACAAACTCCTGGAAGCCTTTATAAACCTTGGTGTACAGGGATCCCGAGGCCAATGGGATCACCACCTGATCCGGCAGTTGCCAGCCCAGTTGCTCCACCACCTCGTAGGCCAGGGTTTTGGAGCCTTCCGAGTAGTAGGGGCGCAGGTTGATATTGACGAAGCCCCAGCCGTAGCGATCCGCCACCTCGGCGCAGAGGCGGTTCACCTGGTCGTAGTTGCCCTCCACCGCCATGACGGTGGGGTTGTAAATCAGGGATCCCAGCACTTTGCCCGCTTCTAAGTCCGCCGGGATGAAGATGGTGCAGTCCAAGCCGGCGTGGGCGGCAATAGCAGCGGTGGAGTTGGCCAGATTGCCCGTGCTGGCGCAGGAAACGGTGGTAAAACCCAGCTCCTTGGCACGGGTCAGCGCCACCGACACCACCCGATCCTTGAAGCTAAGGGTGGGCATGTTGACGGCATCGTTCTTGATGTAAAGATTTTTTAACCCCAGCCGCCGACCCAGCCGCTCCGCTTTGATCAGAGGGGTCAGGCCCGTGCCCACATCAATGGGCTTCTCAGAAGTCACCGGCAGAAAAGGCCGATAGCGCCAGATGGAATGCGGCCCGGCCTGGATGCTCTGACGGCTAACCGTGCGCTTCAGCCAGTCGTAGTCATAAGCCACTTCCAGGGGGCCGAAACACAGCTCACAAACATGCTTGGCGACCGGCTCATACTCGGCGCCACACTCCCGACAGCGCAAACGGCTGAAGCCCACCTTGGAGCTGTGCAAGGCAGAGGCCAACGGGGAATCGGCAGGGCTGAGCGGGCGTTCGGAAAGAGTTTGGGACATGGGCAGCCTCAAGGTGAAGGAAAGGGTGGGCGCTGGATTGAACTTACCTATCGTTGGGGGGAATCTTATCACCCGCAATCTGCCGCGTCAACTAAACCCGACTAAAATAGTCTGGATTAGATCCGGTTGAGGATAATGGAATCGGTGCTTGGCTCTCTCAGGCGGGCTGTCTGGTGTTTGTATGAGCCGCAACATCCCTTGGGCGACTCTGCCCTTTCCTCTGGGATCCCCTGCTATCGGCAGCCTTGGGGGAGCTGATCCCAGCGCCCTGAGGTCTCTTCAACTCTTCAATCAGGTGACTTAGGCTGGGAAGTAAACTACCCGACTCCGACCGCTAAGC
>NZ_JANSHS010000510.1:0-690 GCF_047461695.1 Synechococcus sp. R6-7 | reverse complement strand
CTCTGTTCGCCTCTCTTTCGGGAGAGAAGCGATCCCTGCTGGCCCAGTGGCGAGATCAACTGCGCTGGGAGGACAAGCTGCTGGCCTGGGCGATGGAAAACCCCCACTTGCGCACCCAGTTGTTCCGCTTGATTGATGTCTTGCCCAGCTTGAAAAGCAAGGCTGAGGTGGCCCGCCATTTGCAGGAGTATCTTTCAGATCCGGCGGTGGAGTTGCCGGGGATGCTGAAGAGCCTGCTCAACTTCGCAGACCCCGACTCCCTGCCAGGACAGTTGGCTGCCAGCACTCTCACCGCTGCTGTGGAAGCTCTGGCCCGCCGCTATATTGCCGGAGAAACTCTACAGCAAGTCAGCAAAACTCTGGAAGCTTTGCACCGGCAGGGTATGGCTTTCACCCTGGATTTGCTGGGGGAAGCCGTCATCACCGAAGCGGAAGCCCAATCCTACCTGGATCGCTATCTGCAGGTGATGGAGCATTTGGCAAAGATGGTCAAAACCTGGCCACAACCGCAGCCTGTGCCGCAAGTGTCGGTGAAGCTGACAGCCTTCTATTCCCAGTTCGATCCCATCGATCCCCTGGGGGCCAAAACCAGAGTGGGGGAACGGATTCGCATCCTGTTGCGCCGGGCAGAAGCTCTGGGAGTCGGGATCCATTTCGACATGGAGCAGTACCGCTACAAATCCCTCACCC
>NZ_JANSHS010000509.1:0-4532 GCF_047461695.1 Synechococcus sp. R6-7 | reverse complement strand
GCTTATTATTGACTAGAGTCATGCTCTTTCACAATGGCCCTTCTCAGAGAGGGGGTGCCTCAATACTCGCTTAGAAGAGCTTCCACAAACTCGTAGCTGGAAAAAGGCCGCAGATCTTCTAGCCCCTCGCCGGCGCCGATAAAGCGGATGGGTAGGTTCATCTGCTGCGTAATGGCCAGGGCAATCCCCCCCTTGGCGGTGCTATCCAGCTTGGTCAGGATCACGCCGCTCAACTTGGCAGCCTCGGCAAACACCTCGGCTTGGCGCAACCCGTTTTGCCCTTGGGTGGCATCCAGCACCAGAAGGCTTTCTACTTTGGCTTCGGGAGCTTTTTTGTCAACGATGCGGCGGATCTTGGCCAGCTCGTCCATCAGGTTTTTCTTGTTTTGCAGACGGCCTGCCGTGTCCACCAACAGCAGCTCTGTGCCCCTGGCCTTGGCGGCTGTGATGGCGTCAAAGACCACTGCTGCCGGATCGGCATTGGGAGAGGGATTGGCGATTACCTCTACCCCTGCTCGCTCTGCCCAAACCTTGAGCTGCTCCACAGCAGCAGCCCGGAAAGTATCAGCAGCAGCAATCAGACAGCGGTATCCAGACTTGCGGGCGACATGGGCAATTTTGCCAATGGTGGTGGTTTTGCCCGCCCCATTCACCCCGACAATCAGCCAAATGTTGAGCGTGTCCCGTTGTGGGGCAAAGGTGGGATTCCCCACCGTCAACATCTGCCGCATCTGCTGCTTGAGGTATTTGACGGCCTCCTCTGGGGGCACCACCTCCTCTCGCATGCGCTTTTGTAGGGCTTGGATGATCTGCTCGGTGGCGTCGATCCCCACATCGGCCTGCAGCAACAGGGCCTCAATTTCTTCCACAGCCTTCTGATCCAGAGGGCCGCGGCCTACCAGGGCTTTCAACTGGTTGATCAGGTTAAGGCGGGTTTTGCCCAAGCCTCGCCGCAGCTTTTGCAGCCAGGAGATTTCCTCAACGGAAATCTCTTCCGGTTTGCGCCCTTGAGCCGCCAGGATCTCGGCTGACCAGCGGAAGCCCTCATCGAAGACCAGCTCTTCCGGCCCCGTCTCTGGAGAGGGAGCAACGGCTGGAGTCACCGGCTCGGGTTTGGGCTCATCCACGGCGCTGGCTTGCAGGGCTTGGAGACGCTCAGCAGCACGGGGAGCCAGATCAAAAAACGAGGGAGCTGCCGCCGGCTGCACAGGGGGCGATTCTGGAGATGCTGGTTCTTGTGTTGGAGTGGAGGACTGGACGGGTTCACGGGGTTCTGCTTGGGCAAGTGGGCCGGAGTCCTCAGTCGAGGCCGGTGGCTGCAGCTGGACGGATTCTGCTCGCGCAGGCGGGGCGGACTCCTCGGTTGCCGGTGGGGCTTGGGCAGCAGCACGGGCCTTCAGGTTGGCATAGGCGGCTTTGGCAAAAGCCAAATAGTCTTCCGGGGAGATCTCCGCCGGTTCTGTGGCTGGCGCGGGGGCTGGTGGCGAAGACTCCGCTTCACCAGGAGAGTCGGTAGAGTCGGTATAGCGGCGGCGAAACCAATCGAAGGCCATAATCCCATCTCCAGCCTGGCTGATCTTTATCCAGTTTGACAGAGCAGCTCTCCTGCTAGAGCGCAGCCCTGGGGAGCTCATCCCTGCTCAATGGGGATCCCCGTTAGCGGGACGAGGTCCTTTCCAACCCTTCCACCCGCACAAACCCAATCACCTGCAACTGGTCAGGCTCTATCTCTAGGCTGAGCACCCGCATCAGGATCCCAATCTCTTCCAGCTCTTGCAGGTCAAGCACCTCATTGAGCCCGCCCAAAAACGCTGCTGAGATCTCATCGGGAACCCGCACAGAACCGATCACAAACTCCGGATTCTCCAGCTTTAGGCTGCGCCCTTCTTCCACGCGGATCCCGGTGTTAAACACCACCTCCACCGCTCGCGTTAGCGGGACGGAGTCCTTTTGCTCAGTACCGCCGTCTTTCTCCACCAAGAGGGCAGAGAGCTGAATGCGGCTGGGATCCGAAAACTCGACTCGAGGCTGACGCAGATCAAAACGGCGAGCTTCCCTTCCAGCTCCCCCAAAGGGCAGATCGGCCCGGATATCCTGAAACTGGCGGAGCACCTCTGGCTTGTTGAGGGCGGCATTCAAGTCCTCTTCCCGCACCAACACCCGTACCGCCGCTTGCAGAGGTCGCGTCAGGCGCAAGGGAGCCCCCTGGAAAAAAGAGGGGTCAATTGCCACCGGATCGGTTTCCAGCTCCAGAAGCTCGATGCGGGGAAAGGGCGCTCGATAGAGCCCGCGACCGGCGATCAGCAGGCGATCCGCTTGGCCATTCAGCAGCCGGTAATTGGGCTGGCTTTGGATGCGCACCTCCAAAACCTCTGCCCGATCCAACTGATCCAACAGAAGCTGCCGCGCCGTCTGATCCGCCAGATAGCCCGCTCCTCCTCCCAAGCCCGCCAACAGCCCCAAGAGAACTGCCAGGATCTCCATGATCACTAACCGGATGTGCCCCAACCCAGGTTAGCAAGGGGATCCCTGGCCCACCTTGGGGATCCGGGCTAGCGCATCACCTTGAGGGGGCTGGCCTCAATGGGGCGATTGCCCATAAAGGTTTTGGCAATTTTCAGGCCATCGGCCATTATCGGCCGATTGAGCGCGGGGTCATGGATGAATTTGGCGCCAGAGGCAACCGTTGGGCGTCCCTCCCCCCAAGTGTCCACGACTTTGAGAGTTGCAGCAGTAACTGGACGTCCGTCGGCATAGTAATCCACCACTTTCAGGGTCGAAGCCCCAACCGGACGGTGGTCAATCTCAATTTCGCTGAACTTGACAGGGCTGGGAAACACGGGCGGGCCGGATTTCTCCTCCAGCAGTACCGGCATCTGAGCAGCCGCAGAGGCCCCATCAGCAGGCAGGGGAGCCAGGTTTAGAGCGTTACCCGTTTGCGTTAGCGGGAGGGCGTCCTTTCCCATAGAAGAAGCCTCTTGCTCTGGAAGCGTGCCGGAATGACCATTTGGAACGGCCATAAGAAACTCCTGAGTTGGTAGAGATAATGAACAAAACAGGACGGGAAAGGGCAGGAAGCTAGATCCCAGTGGAGCGCTGCAGAAGAGGGATATCTTTGGCAAGGCTAAAGGTTGGCCTTTCCAGGTTCAAATGAGTGAGACTGAATCTCGAATTTAAAGATATTCTAAACCAAAGTTTGGCATGGGATCCGCCGGCTGTGACCCAACGGTTCCTGAGACGATGCCGGCCAGTCGCGTTAGCGTTGCGCAGCTATGACGTCCTCTTCGCTCCAGCCACCCCCTGGCAAAATCCAAAGCGGACGGTACACTAAGGCTGGAGTGAGTGAGCAAAGTCTATGGCAGGGATCCCCTATTCCTCCTATTGGCGCTGGGCAAGGTGGCCGGCACCGGCTCTGTGGGCGTTGCTACTTTGGTTTGCTCCTGCAGCTCGAGCTTCTACCCTGGACGCGCCCCCATTTGACCTGAATGTTGTCCGCTCCCGTTCTCTGCCGTGGAGACATCCTCTTCTTGTTCCCGAGCAGAAGGATCCCATCCCATCCGCTCGCGTTGGCGAGACGGAGTCCTGGGCTGAAGTCGAGGTGACAGAGCCTCCTTTCCTAGAGTTCACCCTTGAAAAAAGCAACGCAGCTGTTGCCCTATTTGGATGCGATTGCCCGGCCCACCTCAACCAGTTGCGGAGACTACGCGGTCTGCCTTTGCTGTGAAGCACAGCTCCACCAGTAACTGTCCCTGACAAAGAAACACAGGGAGCCATCCAGCCGGTCTTGGGCAGAAGGGATCCCTCTGTGCCGAGTTAGGGCAGGACAGGGAGTAGCGGCAGGATCTCAATCTCGGTGCGTTGGGTTTGTTCGGGGGATCCGGAGGGCCAAATGGAGCCGCCGGAGCCGCGGAGTGGAACAGTCTGACCGGCTGGGCTGGCCATGCCGTGCTGAGTGATGAGCTGGTTGAGGCGGGCAATGCGCTCCGAGACAGGGGGATGGGTGCGCAGGAACTCTGGCACAGATCCGCGGGATTGCAACTTGGCCAAAAATTGCGGCATGCCCTGCGGGTCAAACCCGGCGCGATAGGCTGCCCCCAGACCTTTTTCATCGGCGATAAACTCGTTTTCACGGCTCTGCGGGCGCCGTACTCCCAATTCCAGGGCCAGAGCGGCCAGGGTACTGTCGTTGAGCCCCAACAATTGAGCCCCAAACTCGGCAGTGGCAGCCTGCTGCAGTTGTTGCAGGCCGTGGCGTTCGCCGATGTGGGCCACCTCGTGGGCCAGCACGGCGGCAATCTGGTCGTCGTTGTCGGCGGCTGCGAGGGCACCAGTGGTGATGTAGACAAAGCCTCCCAGTGTGGCAAAGGCGTTGATGTCGGGATCTTCCACCACTTGAAAGGTGTAGGGCAGATGGGGCCGTTCGCTGTGGGCGGCCACCCGTTGGCCAATGCGGTTCACCCGCTCGACCCAGTAGGGATCCGAACTGAGGCGAAGTTGTCCCCGCGCTTTCAGCTAGAAATCGCAGGAGCCCC
>NZ_JANSHS010000508.1:0-891 GCF_047461695.1 Synechococcus sp. R6-7 | reverse complement strand
AGCGGAGCAAGTCCACCCACAGGATCTGGAGGGTCAAGAAACGGCTGCCAGGGTTGGCTGGGGTCTCTTGCTGATCACTTGGTCGATGAGGCCGTACTCTTTGGCTTGTTCTGGGGTCATGAAGTTGTCGCGGTCGGTATCTCGTTCGATGCGCTCTAGAGGTTGACCGGTGTGGTAGGCCAGCAAGCTATTGAGGCTGTTTTTGATGAAGAGGATCTCTTTGGCCTGAATTTCAATATCGGTAGCTGGCCCCTGAGCTCCACCAAGGGGTTGGTGGATCATGATGCGGGCGTGGGGAAGGGCAATGCGCTTGCCTTTGGTGCCCCCTGCCAGCAGAAAGGCTCCCATGCTGGCAGCCAAACCAATGCAGATGGTGGAGACATCCGGCTGAATGTGCTGCATGGTGTCGTAAATGGCCATGCCAGCATAGACAGAGCCGCCGGGGGAGTTGATGTAGAGGTAGATGTCTTTTTCAGGGTCTTCGGACTCCAAGTAGAGCATCTGGGCCACAATCAGGTTAGCAATGTCGTCGTCCACCTGGGTGCCCAAGAAAATGATCCGATCCCGCAAGAGACGCGAGTAAATGTCAAAGGCGCGCTCGCCTCGCGCAGATTGCTCAATAACGGTGGGAATCATGCCAGTCCAAGCGATGGGTCAGTCCTTACTAGTGTAGTCTAAGCCACCGGACGGATGCTTTGCTCAGGACGACTCACCGGCCCGCCTCCGTACGGGGCTCGATGGGGTGTGAGCCGGCTAGAACAGCAAAGAGACGGGGTGGTTATGGCGGGATCCCTCTTCTTCTGGGATGTGGAACGGGTCTGAGGTGTGGCTCTTTGTGATGTGGTGAGGTAAACTACCCGGCACCCGCGCTATGCGCAGGGTGCGGGCTTT
>NZ_JANSHS010000507.1:0-1449 GCF_047461695.1 Synechococcus sp. R6-7 | reverse complement strand
AGCATGAGTGCGGGAGTATGTCACAACAGCTCAAGTTGGAATAGAACTGTTTCGTCGCGGTATCCATAGCACCCCTCTCCTTTTGGAAGAAGGGCTGGGAGTGAGGGAGAAAGGCTCAAGTCAAAGGCTGCCAATGGCCCGTTTCAGTTGTACCAGGGCGCGATTGTAGGCGATTACAGCATTGGAAAGGTTGCCACGGGCAGTGGTGAGGGCAGCTTCAGCATTGATCACCTCCGTTTGGGTGCCCACCCCCGCTTGCAGGCGCAGCCGGGCCAAGCGCAGGCTCTCTTCTGCTGAGGCAATTGCCACTTTGGCCGAGTCGATCTGTTCGCGGCTGGAGCTGAGGGTCAGAAAGGCTTCTTCCACCCCCCGCTGGATTTCGTTGCGGGTGCCGACGAAATTGCTCACGGCCACCTGCCCGTCGATCTGAGCTTGGCGGGCTTGGGCAGCCGCTTCTCCTCCATCGAACCAAGTCAAGCTGAAATTGGCTCCCACCGAATAGCCAACATCAAAGCTATCGCGGCTGGCGTTGAAATCGTTAACGGCATCGAGGCTGGCGAATAAGCCAATTCGGGGGCCATTGCGGGCCTGTGCTAGGCGCACACGGCTTTGGGCCTGCTCCAATTCTCGGCGCCGGCGCTCCAATTCCTGTCGTTGGGCAAAGGCAGCAATGATGGTCTCTTCCAGGCTGAGATCCCACTCTCCCATCGGCTCGATGCGGTCGCTGGCCAACACGTCGGTGGGGCTGGGAAAATTCAGCAGTTCGGCCAGGCGGCGGCGATTCAGTTGTTGGGTGTTTTGAGCCGCCAGCAAGGTTTGTCGATTGTTGGCCAATTCCGTCTCTGCCTGGAGAATCTCAAAGCGGGTACCCAGCCCGGCCCGTTCTCGGGCTTGAGCATCCCGCAGGGTGGCTTCGGAACTTTCGACGGCAGCTTGGCTGATGGCAACCCTGGCATCTGCGCTTTGCAGATCGTAGTAGGCATTGGCCACAGCTTGTTTGACCGTCTGCAGCGTTTGCTCCAGCTGCAGTTGGGCGATGCGCAGCGCTTCTTGGGCCAGCTTCAGGTTTTGCTCCCTAAGGCCACTGTCAAAGGCGGTATACTCCACCCGCACCACACTGGCCGAGAGGGTGTGGGATTCGCGCCTTGGCCCACCACCCGGAGAGGGAGCCTCACTGTACTGGTAGTTGGCACGGCTGGAGAGGGTGGGAGCAAAGGCAGCTTGAGCCAGGGCTACCCCGGCCTCGGCCCGCTCGACGGCCAGTCTGGCCTGCTGCACAGCCGGGTTCTGGGCAACGGCGATCTCCAGAGCTTCTTCCAAAGACAGGCCCTCCCTGCGCTCAATGCGCACCTGCAAGGGGGATTGGGGCACCACCAATTCTTCAGCCGTCAAAGCCCCCTTTAGAGTCAGGTCAGCCGCAGGGGTGGAGTCAGCAGGGTTGGGGGGAAT
>NZ_JANSHS010000506.1:0-3640 GCF_047461695.1 Synechococcus sp. R6-7 | reverse complement strand
GGTAGCCGCCTATTTTTTAATAGGGACAGCCGTAACCAAACTGGGGATCCGGCGCAAGCAGGCGCAGGGGATCGCCGAAAAGCGAGAGGGGGCGCGAGGGCCGGAGAACGTCTGGGGATCCGCTTTAACCGGGGCAGTATGTGCGCTAGGATACGCTTTCTTCCCGCATCCCCTGTGGTGGTTGGGATACAGCGCCAGCTTTGCAGCGAAATTGGCCGATACCGTCAGCAGCGAGGTGGGGAAAGCCTATGGCCGCAAGACCTTTTTGATCACCACCTTCCAGTCCGTGCCGGCGGGCACAGAAGGAGCTGTAAGCCTAGAGGGATCCCTGGCGGGGGTGGCGGCAGCGGCAGGGATGGCCGGGTTGGCCTGGGGGATTGGCGGGGAGTGGGTGGGGGAAAGCCCATTTTGGTTGGGCATCTGCTGGCTGGCTGGGATCCTGGCCACCCTGGCGGAAAGCTGGATGGGAGTGGTGTTACAACCCCGTTTGGCCTGGATGACCAACGAAGTTGTAAACAGTATTCAAACAACCCTGGCCGCTCTTCTGGCGGTAGGGCTGGGATCCCTTATGGGCATCGGATCCTAGAAATAGGGTCACCATGAACTACCCCACCGTATAGGCAGATGGGGTTTCTAGTGCCCCATCCCCTTAACAGTGAGGTTTTTGTCCCTTCCTCTGTCCCAGTTGCTTCATAGACCCGCAGGTCTCTGAAGGAGTGCTGCAACATCCGAGACCAACGAGGCTGGTTCCCAACCCCGGTTGCCCGTTGACGGCAACGTTGTACATGACCATTACCGAACCACGGTCTCTATTGCCGTGCCACCGAGAACGGCCATACAAAGAAGTCAAGCCAGGAGGCTTGACCAAAAGGGGAGAAGCTCTCCCCTTTCGCTGACCAGAGCTCCCTTAGCGCAGGCCGCTGGGCTTATAGACCAGGAAGCTGAGCACTTGGCACTGCTTAATGTTGTCGAACCCCACCACGCGAATGAAACAGTTGGGGTAGGCGCTGCGGCAAGCCTGCACTTCGCTGAGCACCTCCTGGGGAGAAGTGGCGCTGAACAGGGGCAGCTTCCACAGCGTCCAATAGCGAACCGTTGGTTCAGACGATTCGTTGAACTCTATGGCCGGGATGTAGCCCTGATCCAAGATGTACTGCACCTGCTTGATGATCTGCAGATCCGTCAGCGGCGGCAGATAGGAGAGGGTTTCGTAGCGGCGCTCTTTTGGTAAGGTTTGCATGATCGGTGTCACTCCGTTTCGAGCCTAGGGTTTTGTGGGGGGGATCCCGCTTCCGGGTGGGTAACGGGTAGGGATCCTGTTGCTGAGGTGATCCGTTCTAGATGATTGCGGCGGTGCTCCATGTTGGCTTGCTGGATGCCGGCTTTGGCCATCTCCGGCAGGTAATCCACCACCTCCGCAGCAATGTGCTCGCGAACGGTCATGATGCGATAGGCCAACTCAGGACGCTCAGCCAACAAAGCCCGCAGGTAGGCTTCTCCATCCTGAAGGTTTTGCCGAGCGGAGAACTGCTGTAGCCAAAGGGCCCTGGGGGGATCTGTTTCGCTCAGTTGGGCCAGCACCGTGCGCATCGCCTGATAAGTCAGGTAGCTGATCAAGGTCTTGGCAGTGTCCTTGGCGATCTGTTTCAGATCCATTGCCGATCCAGGGAGGGAGCCAGCAGGGCAAGAGAACCGTGGGGATCCCTTGCCCCCAGCAGATCTCTAGAGGGTGTCGACGGCCTTGAACTCGAACTTGATTTCCTTCCACAGCTCGCAGGCAGCCGCCAGCTCCGGCGACCACTTGGCCGCTTCCCGGATGATGTCGTTGCCTTCGCGGGCCAGATCTCGACCTTCGTTACGAGCTTGGATACACGCTTCCAAGGCCACCCGGTTGGCGGTTGCGCCCGGCGCATTGCCCCAGGGGTGCCCCAGGGTTCCGCCGCCGAACTGCAGCACCGAATCGTCGCCGAAGATTTCCACCAGGGCCGGCATGTGCCAAACGTGGATCCCACCGGAAGCCACCGGCATCACCCCTGGCATGGAAGCCCAATCTTGGGTGAAGAAAATGCCGCGGGAGCGATCGGCCTCTACGTAGTTTTCCCGCATGAGATCCACAAAGCCCATCGTAATGGCGCGGTCGCCTTCCAGCTTGCCCACCACCGTACCGGAGTGCAGGTGGTCGCCACCGGACATGCGCAAACACTTGGCCAACACCCGGAAGTGGATGCCATGGTTTTTCTGCCGGTCGATCACCGCGTGCATGGCCCGGTGAATGTGCAGCAGAATGCCGTTATCCCGGCACCACTTGGCCAAGCTGGTGTTGGCAGTGAAGCCGGCTGTCAAGTAGTCGTGCATGATGATAGGGGCGCCCAACTCCTTGGCAAACTCGGCCCGCTTGAACATCTCTTCGCAGGTGGGCGCCGTCACGTTCAAATAGTGGCCCTTGATCTCGCCGGTTTCCGCTTGGGCCTTGTGGACAGCCTCCATCACGAACAAGTAGCGATCCCGCCAGCGCTGGAAGGGCTGGGAGTTAATGTTTTCGTCATCTTTGGTGAAGTCCAGGCCGCCCCGCAGAGCTTCATACACGGCCCGCCCGTAATTTTTGGCAGAAAGGCCCAACTTGGGCTTGATGGTGCAGCCCAGCAGCGGACGGCCATACTTATTCAACTTATCCCGCTCCACCTGAATGCCGTGGGGAGGGCCCTGGAAGGTTTTCAGGTAGGCCACCGGGATCCGCACATCTTCCAGCCGCAGCGCCTTTAGGGCCTTAAAGCCAAAAACGTTGCCCACAATCGAGGTGAGCATGTTGGTCACCGAGCCTTCCTCGAACAGATCCAGCGGATAGGCGACGAAGCAGAAGTACTGGTTGTCTTCGCCGGGAACCGGCTCGATGTCATAGCAGCGGCCTTTGTACCGATCCAAGTCGGTCAGCAAATCGGTCCATACCGTTGTCCAGGTGCCCGTCGAAGACTCAGCCGCCACGGCTGCCCCCGCCTCTTCGGGAGGAACGCCCGGTTGAGGGGTAACTCGGAAACAGGCCAAGACATCGGTATCCTTAGGCGTGTAGTCGGGAGTGTAATAGGTGAGTCGGTAATCCTTCACACCGGCTTGATAGCCGCTTTTGGATTGGGTTGCTGAGTAGGCCACGTTGATCTCCCTCTGAACGAATTACAGAACCAGAAAATGCCCTTCACGGATGCAACCAAGAGGAAAAACTCAGGGCCAAAACTCGAGACCGCCGAGTTTCCGTGAATAAGACCGCCCCACAACCGCGAGGCCAAAGTTGGGCCTTAAGACACTCTTCATCCTGGCGGATGGAAGCCCTAAACCCTTCTTTTCGAGCGCCTTCAATCACTAGCTTCGACTCCCTGGATTTGCAAACCCAGCGGAAAGGAATTTATACAGCGCCTAAGCTAGAATCTCGGCAGACACAACTCTATATAGGTTTAATCCTAAGCTACCATCCGCAATAATGGGCTGATCATTACTTTCTTTATGAGTTTGATTAGTTTAATTAAAGTGAGGCCCCCTGCTTCCCGCTGAGAATACAGATTTCTTTGGCTTTCTTAATATCCTTTGGGTGGAATCCCTGGCCAAAACCAAAAGCTCCCTTCTTTGAGGGAGCGGAGCAAGTCCACCC
>NZ_JANSHS010000505.1:0-2615 GCF_047461695.1 Synechococcus sp. R6-7 | reverse complement strand
AGGGCTTTTTGGATGCGCGCCAAGAGGGGGGCTTCCTCCAAGTTCACTGGCACAGGAGCTTGCAATTCCCACGAGGGCAAGGGGGATCGAGAAAGGCGCTCCATTTGGGCAAAAAAGGCGGTGATCTGCCCGGCCAAAGCCGCTAGGTCGCTCTCGGGGTCGATTTCCAGATTGAGCCGCGCTACCGTCAGGGATCCCCAGGAGTCTGGCACCTGCAACAGTTGCCAACGTGGCAGCACCAGCGCTGCCCCCCCTTTGCTCCTGGGGCTGAAACTGAGGCGACAGAAACACAGGGGGCGTTCCTGCCGGCTGTCTGGGAATCTTCCCACTTCCGAGGGCTCCGTTCTGCCAATGCAAGCGGCATGGACGTGGGGCTGCAGCTCTTCTACAAAGCTCCGTGCCGCCCGCAAGCCCCCTTCTCCCGCGAGATCAACCTGCCGCAGGGATCCCCACCCCAGCACCCGCACCCTTTCCCCGCGGGCCTTGTGGGAGAAATAACAGTAGCTCGGGAATCGGTTCGTGGGGAGAGAACCCAGCTTCTGGGCCAGCACCGCCAGCGGATCCAGCTCTGGGATGGGCTGCGACAAGCTGAGGATTTGGGGCACGCCCCGCGCCCGCGCCATCTGTTGGCAGGCGGTTAGGAAGGGATCCCAGTGGCGCCGATCCCTCGCCTCGTCCGTCCAGGTAGAAGTGCGAGTCGGCGGCCATGCTCTCGGCCACTCCAGGCACTCAAGCGTACCGTGGGCATTCCAAGGGGAAAGAGAAGAGGTCATGCGCAAGAAAAAGAAGACGATCCCACCTTGGCCGAAAACAGGACACCCGTCGATGGAGACCGGCAGAAGATGACTTTAGGATAAGAGATTAGGAGAAGGGCCGGCAGCCTGAGCTTCTGGGGGCCAGATCTGAGGAGCTTCTTCACGGACTGCAAAGTTTCTTAGCATCCTGGGGGATGCTTTCTCAGGCGCTCTACCCTACAGAGCAGATGGTTGTAGACAGATCCAGAGACAGGCCCCAGAGCAGGCTTGCTTCCCAAGGAGAACTCCCATGAATCCAGATGTCGGCCAAGTGCAGCCACCAGCAGAGGTCGCATGGAGTGACCCCTCCCGCCGGCAATTGTGGATGGCTGCCCTCAAGCCCCCCATGTACAGTGTGGCGATCATGCCCATCTGGGTGGGATCCGCCATTGCCTATGCCCAGTCAGGGGTGCTGGACTTGGGGGTTTTGGGGGTGTTTTGGGGAGCCGCCATCTGCATCTTGGCCTGGGTCAACCTCAGCAACGACGTGTTCGATGCCCAGACAGGGGTGGACAAAAACAAACTCCACTCCCTGGTTAACCTGACAGGCAAGCCGGGGCGGGTGTTTTGGGTGGGGAATGCCTTTTTGGCTCTGGGGCTGCTGGGGATCCTGTGGCTGAGCTGGCGGCAATCGGATCCCACGGTGCTGCTGTTGGTGCTGCTGGCCTGCGGGCTGGGCTATGCCTACCAGGGGCCGCCCCTGCGCCTGGGCTATCAGGGCCTGGGCGAGATCCTCTGCTTTTTCAGCTTTGGGCCGCTGGCGGTTTTGGCCGCCCACTACAGCCAAAGCCAGACTTGGTCGCTGCCGGGGTTAGCGGCCTCACTGGTGGTGGGAATGGCGACCAGCTTGATTTTGTTTTGTTCCCATTTCCATCAAGTGCAGGATGACCTAGCCTGCGGCAAGCGCTCGCCGGTGGCCCGCCTGGGGACTTTGCGCTCGGCCCGCCTCATCCCCTGGCTCTGCGGCAGCCTTTTTGGCCTGATGCTGCTGTTTGTGGGGCTGGGGATCTTTCCGGCTTGGACACTGCTGAGTTTGGCGGGGATCCCGTTTGCAGTGCGGCTTTCCCGCCTGCTGGGTACCTATCACGATCAGCCGCAGCGGATTAGCCACTCCAAGTTCATCGCCGTCAGTCTCCATTTTTGGCTGGGGCTGTTTCTGGGGCTAGGGTTCATCCTCAGCCGCTATGGCTGAAGGCTGAAAAGTCGGCTTAAGGCTAGGTGTGCGCGGGATCCCCCCGGTGCAGCCGGCAAAATGAGATAAGCTACAGCCTAGTGCGCTAGGTCAGAGCATGGCCTATGAGGTGAGTCATCGGTTCGGGTCGAGGTGAGGCGGCAGCGAAAACAGGATGCGGCGATTCTTCAATTCCAACCTGGGGGTGGCGCTGTTGGGGAGCAGCATCTTGGCTGCTTTGGTGGGCTGGGCCTTGTCGATCGACATCGAAGAAGTGAAGGTGGAGTCTCCTCCCCCCGACCAGCCCCTCTCGGTCAGCCGCAGGGTAGACATCTTGGGTCGTCGGGGAGGCCATCAGCGTTGGCGGTTGATTGCCGAGCAGGTGGATCTGGCAGCTGGGCAACAGGTATTTGAACAGGGGGCACACGGCTACTTCTACGGAGAAGGTGCCGACCGGCAAAAAGGGGTGCCGGATCCCTTTTTTGATAGCAGCGAGCAGATGACTTGGCGGGCCAAGCGAGCCCGCTACAATGCCACCGCCGATGAGCTGTATTTGGATGGCGAGGTGGAGGTGAGGAGCGACGATGGCAGCTTGCTCTTGACCAGCGCCCTGAGAGTCACCCCCGAAGAACGCATCGAGGTGCCCGCGG
>NZ_JANSHS010000504.1:0-2835 GCF_047461695.1 Synechococcus sp. R6-7 | reverse complement strand
GCTTAGCGGTCGGAGCCGGGTAGTTTACGAAATCTTGCGGATTTGCCGGCGGCGCTCCTCATATTCAGCGCGGGTGATCAAGCCCTGTTTCAACTGGCTTTCCAACTGCTGTTCGGGATCCCGGGCTTCTCGCCCTTCCACACTGGTCCATTCCAGCTCGATCAACTCTCGGTTGAATCGAAAATCGAAATCGGCATTGCTCATGGTCAGGATCCACAGCCCTTCCAGCAAACAAAGGGCGCGTACCCCGTAGCTGAGAATCTGCAGCGGGATGGAAGGAACGAACACCATCAGCCCCGCCACCAAGTAGCCCCAGCCCCAGCGTTGGTGCCCCATATAGAAGCGCTGCAACCCTGGAATGAACACCCCCAGCATCGCCAGCCAACCGGCCACCTCGCGGACCAACCGCCGACGTTCCTGTGGGGGCATATCAGGGCCCCTGCTCTCGGCCATAGACTGCACCAGCTAGATGTGCCATTAAGCTAGCTCAGTTTTGGCCGCACAGGGCTCAGGAACTTGGATCCAACCTCAGAAGATTTTTGAGCAGCATCCCGCCGCCTATACTTGATGGGGGCGGTTCGGGGAAGGAACATGGCAGAGCGGGAACTATCGGTAGCGATCTTGGCAGCGGGCAAAGGTACCCGGATGCGGTCGCAGTTGCCCAAGGTGCTGCACAAGCTGGGATCCCTGTCTTTGATCGAGCGGCTGCTGCGCACGGTGCTAACCTTGAAACCCCACCGCTGTCTGGTGATTGTGGGTTATGAACAGGAGCAGGTGCGCCAAGCCCTGCGGGAGTACCCGGTTGAATTTGTGGAGCAGGCCCAGCAATTGGGCACCGGACACGCCGTTCAACAGCTGTTGCCCGTCCTGGGCGGTTTTCAGGGGGATCTGCTGGTGATCAACGGGGATGTGCCCCTGCTGCGGGCAGAAACCCTGCAAGCTCTGGTGGAGCGCCACCGCCAGATGAACCCAGAGGTAACCTTGCTCTCGGCTCAGGTGGCGGATCCCTATGGCTATGGACGGGTGTTCTGCGATGCCCAACAGCGAGTGCTGGAACTGGTGGAAGAGCGAGACTGCACCCCGGCCCAACGGCAAAATCGCCGCATCAACAGTGGGGTGTATTGTTTTCACTGGCCGGCTCTGGCCCAGGTTTTGCCCCATCTCAATCGCAACAACGCACAGCAGGAGTACTACCTAACAGATGCCGTCAAGCGGGTGGGCAAAGCCATCGCTCTGGATGTTGCCGATCCGCAAGAAATTGTGGGCGTCAACGACCGCCGCCAACTGGCCCAGGCGTACCAGATTTTGCAGGATCGCCTCAAAGAAGCCTGGATGGAAGCCGGGGTCACCTTTGTGGATCCCGATAGCAGCAGCCTCGAGGAAACGGTGGAATTGGCCCCCGATGTGGTGATCGAGCCCCAAACCCATCTGCGAGGGGTGTGCCGCATTGGCTCGGGAACCCGCCTGGGGCCGGGCAGTTGGATCGAGTCCAGCGAGATTGGATCTGGGTGTCACATTCTCTACTCGGTGGTCAGCCACAGCCGCATCGGCAACCACGTCTGGATAGGCCCCTACGCCCACGTGCGCCCCCACAGCCAGATTGGGGATCATTGCCGCATCGGCAACTTTGTGGAAACCAAAAATACCCAGATTGGATCCCACAGCAACGCCGCCCACTTGGCCTACCTGGGCGATGCCAAGCTGGGATCCCAGGTCAACATCGGGGCGGGCACCATCATCGCCAACTACGACGGCCAGCAAAAGCACTTTACCGAAATTGGGGATCGCAGCAAAACAGGCGCCAACTCGGTGTTGGTGGCTCCTTTGCAGGTGGGATCCGATGTCACCATTGCTGCCGGCTCCACCATCCCTGCCCGCTACCCCCTGCCGGATGACTGCTTGGTGATCGCTCGCTCCCGCCCGGTGGTCAAGCCCGGTTGGCGACCCGGGATCCGCTCCTCCCGCCGCCAAGAGCTCCAGCCCATGCCACCGGGATCCCTCAAGATTTATCCCTTGCGCCTCTTCCCCGGCCAAGATCTCAAGCAGGAACTAGAGCGATTGGCCCGGCAGCAGCCCTTGCAAGCGGGGTTTGTCCTCAGCGCTGTCGGCAGCCTCAGCCAAGCCATCCTGCGCCTGGCCGACCAAACGGGGGATCACCTGCTGTCGGAACGCCTGGAGATCCTGGCCCTGAGTGGATCCCTGTGCCCTGACGGAGTCCATCTCCATCTCACCGTTGCCGATGCCCGAGGCCAAACCTGGGGGGGACACCTGCGCCCCGGCTGCCTCATCTACACCACCGCCGAAATTGTCCTCGCCGATAGCCCGGAGTACCGCTTCTCCCGTCAACCGGATCCGGCCACCGGCTACCTGGAGTTGCACATCCAACCCGTGGCAGGGGATCCCTGCTGGCCGTCCCCACCCCCCCAACCCCAGCAAAACCAGCAGACAAAACCAGAGGCTGACAACAGCAGGCCGAAAAGCTTACAGTAGTCAACATGAGTTACCTAAAGCTAAAGGGGGCTTGTGAGCGCCAAGCCGAAAGCTTCACGGAACTCATGGACGCTTTGCGGTGTGGCGGGCATATTACTGGGTTTTCGGACGCAACTCATTCTTAACCGCAAGCAAACAACTCTAGCCGCCCAACACGCTGGGGTAGCCCGCCACGCCTATAACTGGGGCTTAGAAGTCTGTCGGCAAGCCCTGGAGAACCAGCAAAAACTTCCCACCGCCATTGACCTGCACAAGCGCCTAGTGGCCGAGGTGAAGAAAGAACATCGCTGGTACTACCAGGTCTCCAAATGCGCCCCTCAGCAGGCATTACGCAACTTGGAGCAA
>NZ_JANSHS010000503.1:0-2721 GCF_047461695.1 Synechococcus sp. R6-7 | reverse complement strand
ACACCCAAAATGCCCTCTTGGTGGGAGATGCCGCCTGCGTCATCGATCCGTTTACCGCTGAAGGGATCCGCCCTTCCCTTCTCACCGGCATGTTGGCGGCCCAGGCCATCGATCAAGCTCTAGGCGGGGATACAGAAGCTCTGGCGAACTACTCTGCCCGCGTGCAGCAGGAATGGGGCTCAGAAATGCGCTGGGCTAAGCGGATTGCGGCGTTGTTCTATCGCTTTCCGGGCGTGGGCTACAGGGTGGGCGTCAAACGACCGGGAGCCACTCGGCGCATGGGCCAGATCTTGGCCGGTGAACTGCGCTACAGCGATGTGGCCAGCTCGGCCATTCGCAAGTTAAGCGGTGGTCTGCTCGCCTAAGCCCGGCACCGACAGACGCGGGCGAGATCCAGGATCGTCGAAGCGCTTGCCGATCAACAGGCAGTTGCGACCATCCGCTTGGCGGCTGTAGCTGAGGTGAGTAGAGAGAGCTTTCATCAGCAAAATACCCCGTCCCCCCTCGGACTCAAGATTGGCGTTGGGCGATGTGGGATCCGACAAGTTCCGAGCAAATTCCTCCAGATCAAACTCCTGCCCCTGATCCCAGATGCGCAACTCCAGCCCTTGCGGCATCAGCAGCAGCTCAATGTCGATGGGCGTACTTTCCGGCAGAGCGCGGTGGGCGTGGCGAACGGCGTTGGTAAACCCCTCTACCAAAGCCAACTGACATTCCGCCCAAATGGGATCCGGGATGCCCGCATTTCGGAAAGACTCAAACCAGGTCAAAACCTGGTCAAGCGCGTCCAGGGTTGTGTCAACCCTCAGCGCAAACGTTTGCCTCTTGTCCAGAGGGATCCCTGCCGCGTTCAAAACCGAACCCCAACGATAAGGATTTAACCTGCACCCATCAATCCTGGCCGGATTGACCCTACCAGATTCTAGACCAGAGCCCTGCTGGGACGTGTCATCCCCCACTTTGGGGGGTGCAGCTAGGGAGCGATGACCAAATCCACGCGGCGGTTCCGCTGCCGTCCGGCTTCTGTGTCGTTATCGGCAACGGGCAAGGTGGGACCAAAGCCAGAGGTTGTCCAACTGATGGGATGGCCTTCCGGCAGCAGCTTCGTCAAATAGTCCTTAACCGCATTGGCGCGGCGCAGAGAAAGGGCCAAGTTGTAGTTTAAGGGCCCGATGTTATCGGTGTGGCCGTTGACTTGAACGCGAGCGCCGGGCATGGCCTCCAAGGATTTTGCCACCTGGGCCAACAGCGCCGCTGCTTCAGGTCGAATCTCGGCTTTGTCAAAATCGAACAGCAAATCGCCCGGCAGGCTGATGGTTTGGGTTCCCACCTGAAAAGAGGTCGGCGTTTTGGTCGGGGCTGGGGTGCTTTCTTCTCCTGGGACGATCTCGGCAGCAGTGGAAGATTCCCTGACAGGCTCAGGGGCTGTTTGAGAACGCAGCCGTTGCAGCCGCGACTCCAATTCCTCAATTCTGATCAAGAGCTGGATCACTTGCTGGCGGATTTCCCGAATCTCTGCCTCCAGATCCGTGGGGCTCTCATGATTTTCCTCTGGATCTGCATCTGCTGTTGGGCTGGCCACCGGAGGATTGGCCTGGGGCGGGGCCAAGGTGGGCAGGATCGGTGGTGTGGGAGAAACGGGTTGAGTGGGAGAGATGTTGGTCTCCGGCTGGGGCTGAGGCTGAGCCTGCTGGGGAAGCACCATCCCAACCCAGATCCCGCTGCTGACCAAGAGGATCCCGCTTAGGGAATGGAGAGCGACTGTTAGGAGCTGGGACGAACGAGCCATTGCAGGCAAACCTCCGGCTGGATGGGCGCAGGCAAGGAGCAGGAACTCCTCTCAACTCAACCCTCAAGACCCATCCTAACCGGCGACCCGATCTCGCCAAGGGGATTCTCGGTCGGTCCAACTGCCACTTCCCGCCATCTGCTGTGGGAGGCTAATCAAAACTGATGCGACCTCGATAACGCCCTATGAGGGTTAGGCCGTTGATGGGATCCGCCAAATCCGCCACAAAAGGGGGAAAGCGGGGATTGTCGCTGATCACCTTCACCTGGGATCCGGGCAGGCGCTGCAGTCGTTTGACCAACAGATCCCCATCCATCTGAAAGACGTAAATGCCTTCACAGCTTAGATCCCCGCCCTCTTGCCGCTCCACAAAGATCCAGTCGCCATCCTCCAACGTGGGAGACATGCTATCCCCCTGCACCCGAATCAGACTTAGATCGGCAGGGTTTCCCTTCAAGTGCGTCCGCAGCCAGTTTCGCTCAAAAGCAATCACCGATTCGATCGATTCTTCCCGCACCAACGCCCCCGCTCCGGCAGAGGCGGCCACATCGACAAAAGGCACATACACATACTCTGCTTTCGAGTCGGGATCCACCTGCGGGGATCCCTCCCCTGTAATCAGCCAATTGAGGTTGACCTGGCCCACTTGGGCAATTTTCACGGCCTTGTCAATGCTGGGCACGGATCCCTTCAGGTAGCTGCGCAAGGCCGTATCGCTAATTCCGGCCCGTCGCCCAAACGCATAGACGGCTTCATCGCCAATCACCCATCGCAAGCGGTCTGCAAAAGAAGAGCCAGAGGAGATGGACATCGGCTTAACGCTACATATTGTGTATAAGCAGATTTTTACCACTATATCTTGACAAGTCAACAACCGGTGCAGCCATTTGGGGAGAATCTTCAACGTAAACTACCCGGCTCCGACCGCTAAG
>NZ_JANSHS010000502.1:0-1096 GCF_047461695.1 Synechococcus sp. R6-7 | reverse complement strand
GTCGATCTAGGCCCCTGGATCCCGCTCTGGGCAAGGGTTATAATCGGCGGAAGTCGCTTCCTTTCGGGGCAGTGGAATTAATGAAAACTCAATGGAAAATTAATCGAGCCAAGCGAATAACTATTAAAATGAAGATTATCAAATAGCAAACAAATGTAGCGATACTCGTGGTTAAAAATAGAACTCCGCCCCATTTCCGGAGGAGAGGCTCCAGAAAGTTCGTGCATGGGAGGAGACGAATAGTCCACTTTACACTGGTATCATCGCCATCGAATTGAAATAACCAGGCCCAAAGATAGAAAAAATGAGTCGCGAGGTAGAGCGCAATATCGCTCTTTCTTGATTCAAAAACGCTAATGAATGTGATCATCAAAGCTATATGCACAAATGCCCATAAAGTAAGCAGCAAAATAAGCAGCGCTCCAAACATCATTAGAAGCCAACCGGCGACTCCAAGACGCATGAGAAACAGGGCACAGACAAAAAGGATCTCCACTCCAACTAGGAGAAGTTTGGTTGGTGTATTCAGGCTTTCATGTTCTACCATATTACTTCCTTTTTTCGCGTTGTTCGTAATATGTGTCTCAGACAAGCTTAATAACTGCAGACGTGATGATCTAGATCTGATCTGGCACTTTTGGCAGGGGTAGTTGAAACGGATGATGGTCGAAGCGAATACGCTGTACTCGGTAATTTCCTGTTAATGGAACCGATCCTGAGCCGCAAGCAACTTCCACGCCACCCGGATCAACCGTTGTTCCGAATGCGATACCTTATTTTATGTAGGTTTGCGTAGCAAAAACCCTATACCTGATAAGTCACTTCCCTTTGGGGAAGCGGGATTCATGGAAACACTCAAAGCAGACGGCCCAAGCGTTGCCGCAATTCGGTGGCAGCCAGCTCTAGGTGCTCGGGGGTGTAGCCGGTGGTTTCTACTCTGACAGCGAGGTGGGTGTCCTGGCTCTCGTGGAGGTGGATCCACAGAATGTGGCGGCCATCTTCGGTTTTGCGGTTTGAGGCTTTGACGCTGTTTTTGGGGGCAGCGTAGGCGTGTGGATCGTATCGAACCAGATCCACCCAGGGAATGTCTCGCAGG
>NZ_JANSHS010000501.1:0-1456 GCF_047461695.1 Synechococcus sp. R6-7 | reverse complement strand
AGCAGTGTTCAGCGTAAATGTATCAGTTCCACGGCTAGATGCTCAGTATGATACCCTTCACTGCGGCTGCCGTCGGTGTTGGGCAAGGAGAATCTGCTCTCGGATCCAGCCCAGCCAGGGCTCCAGCCCGTCACCCGTCTTGGCAGAAAGACAAAAAATCGGCACAGAAGGGTTGATCTCGCGGATATTGGCCTGGATCCGATCCAAATCCACCTCCAACACAGGAACCAGATCCACTTTGGTGATCAGCAGACAATCCGCCTCTCGAAACATGATTGGGTACTTGAGAGGCTTGTCTTCCCCTTCTGTGACGCTGAGCAGGGCTACCTTGGCGTGTTCCCCCACCTCAAACTCCGCCGGGCAGACCAAGTTGCCGACATTTTCCACCAGCAGCAAATCCAGTTGTTGGGGATCCAGCAGTGCTTCCAATTGCTGCAAGCCCCCGGCCACCATGGCCGCATCCAAATGACAGGCCCGCCCCGTGTTGATGGCAATCACCGGGATCCCGTAGCGACGCAACCGCTCCGCGTCCAGTTGGGTCGTCATGTCTCCCTCGATCACCGCCAGGCGCAGCGAGCCGGCAAGAGCGACCACGGTTTTCTCCAGCAAAGACGTCTTACCCGCCCCCGGCGCGCTCATGAGGTTCAGACAGGTTACTCCCCAGGCATCAAAATGCTCCCGGTTGTGGTCGGCCTGGTGTTGATTGGCGTGGAGTAGGTTAATCCCCAGATCCAAGACTTGGTGCATGGCACAACCCGTGTTGCGGTTGAGGAGAAAACGCTCTAGCTGCGGAAAGAGCTGGATTCGGCCACCGTAGGGGTGGGAGAAGGGCCGACGGAGAGTTTACGCACCTCGGAGCAGAAAGAGGCCATGCTGAAGCCACCGAACCGCTTGACAGTGCTGGCCCGCAGGCGCAAGTTGGGGCTGGCAAACCAAATGCGCTCTTCCGACTCAGTCATCTCATACTGGGTGTAAAGGGTAAGGGCGCCATCGGATCCCATGACATAGGTACCGGCCACCGGTACTTTCTCAGCGTAGCCCTGATCCCGCAGCAACTGCCCGCGCATGGGATCGGTCTCATCGGGGATAGGTACCAGCACCACGTCTCCCTTGTACTCTTCGTTGTCCCACTCCTGCTCGCCATCCCACCGCACCCGCGCTGCTCCCACAGCTCGTCGGGGATCCACCCTGAACAACTCGCAAACCCGGATGACTGCTGGATCGGTTGCCGCAAGGGTGGCAATTTGTAGCCGCGACCTCCCACCCTCAGAGCGGCGAAAAGCCAAGTGATGGCTGGTGCGTTGGCACATCCACTCCCCAGCACTGAGGGCGAAAAACTCCATTACGGTCATCATGGCCGACGCGGATCCTCATCGATGGAACAGGGTTTGCCGATCTTAGCTTGCAGAGCAACTCAACGATTTAGCTAACGGAGGTGCAGGGGCAATCAGTCCTG
>NZ_JANSHS010000500.1:0-4365 GCF_047461695.1 Synechococcus sp. R6-7 | reverse complement strand
TCAGCAGTGTTCAGCGTAAATGTATCAGTCTTTTAAGGGCTGCTTCCTACCGCTATTGAGCGCTACGGCTATGGCTCGCCGCAACACCCTACAAGATGACCTCAACTACCAACAAGCCAAGCGCAGCCTGCGCCAGTGGGTGGCCCAACTGGATCTGCGCCCCCAAGAGGTCGCGGGCTTAGAAGGGGAGTTGGAGAGCTTGCAAGCGCTCTTGGACAAGCTGGAAACCGAGGTCATCCACATCGCCGCCTTTGGTCTGGTGGGGCGAGGCAAGTCTTCCCTGCTCAATGCCCTGCTGGGCGAGCCAGTCTTTGAGACGGGGCCCACCCATGGCATCACCCGTACCCAGCAAGCGGCAACTTGGAACATCAGCTGGGAAACCCGCCCCCAGTCCTCCTTCTCTGGCACATCCCTGCAGGGATCCCGCCTCCCCCCTTCCTCGGTGCAGTCGGTACAGGTCGCCCATTGGCAGGGATCCCGTCTGGAGCTGATCGACACCCCCGGCCTGGATGAAGTAGACGGCGAAGAGCGGGCGCGGCTGGCCCGAGAAGTGGCCCAGCGAGCGGATTTGATCCTGTTTGTCGTCTGCGGGGATCTGACGCGGGTGGAGTTTGAGGCCCTGGCCACCCTGCGGGAGGCGGGCAAGCCTATGCTGCTGGTGTTCAACAAGATCGACCAGTACCCAGAGGCAGATCGCCAGGCCATTTACGACAAGATCCGCAACGAACGGGTGCGGCAGCTCCTTTCTCCCAACGAGATCGTCATGGTGGCGGCCTCCCCTCGCGTACCCCGCCTGGTGCAAAGGCCGGATGGGAGCTTTGCTGCCCAGATGGAAGTGGGATCCCCGCAGGTGGATGAGCTGCGCCTGAAAATCCTGGAAGTCCTGCATCGGGAGGGGCGTTCGCTGCTGGCCTTGAATGCCCTCCTGTTTGCCGATCGGGTTAACCAGCAGGTAATTGAGCGCAAGCTGCAAACCCGTGCCCAGCAAGCCCAAGACCTCATCGCCTCAGCCGCCCGCACCAAAGCGCTGGCGGTTGCCCTCAACCCCATCACCCTGCTCGATACCTTGGGAGGGCTGGCCATCGATGTCACCCTGATCCTGCGCCTGGCCCGCCTGTACGGCTGGCCCATGAGCACTGCAGGAGCCACACAACTGCTGCAGAAGATCATCCTCAGCATGCTCAGCCTCGGCGCCGGCGAGTGGGTGGCGCTGTTGGGCCTGGGATCCCTGAAAACCTTGCTGGGGGGATTCTCTCTGGGAGCCTACGGTTCCGTGGCCCTGACGCAGGCGGTGTTGGCCGGGTTTTCCTGCTATACCATCGGCGAGTCCGCCCGCCGCTACCTGGCCCAGGGAGCCAGTTGGGGGCCAGAGGGCCCCAAAGCCGCCATAGCCCAGATTTTGGCCGATTTGGACGAAGCCTCGATCACCGCCCGCCTGCGAGAGGAAATCCGCCACAAAATCGGATTTGCTTTCCCCTGACCCTCTACAATCAAAAAGCCGAGCCGCGTCGTCCTCATGACCTACTGCCTTGGCATCATCACCCGCTTTGGCTTGGTGATGGCGGCAGATTCCCGCACCAACGCCGGGGTGGACTACGTCTCCACCTACCAAAAGCTGTTCGATTTTTCCGTGCCCGAAGAGCGGGTGATCTTGATCTGCACCTCCGGCAACCTGTCCATCACCCAGGGCGTTTTGACCGAAGTGCAGCGGGATCTGCGCCAACCGGAAAGTTCCAATCTCCACACCTTCCCCCATCTCTACGACGTGGCCCGCTACCTGGGATCCAAAATTCGTTACATCCAGGAGCAAGACCGACCCTGGCTGGAAAAGGACGGTATCGACGCCCAGTGCAGCCTGTTGTTGGGGGGACAGATCCGAGGCGAGGAGCCGGCCCTCTTTTTGATCTACAGCCAGGGCAACTGCATCCAGGCCACCCCGGAAACCCCTTTTTTGCAGGTGGGGGAAACCAAATACGGCAAGCCAATCTTGGATCGCACCCTCTCCTACGAAACCTCGCTAGCAGATGCGGCCAAATGCGCTCTCCTCTCCATTGACTCCACCATGAAATCCAACATCTCCGTCGGCCCCCCCATCGATTTGGTGATGGTGCAAGCGGATCAGTTCAAGGTCACCCACCGTCTGCGCCTGCGCACCGGGGATCCCTACCTGGCCAAGATGCGCAAACTGTGGGAGAGCGCCCTCAAACAAGCCTTCGACCAAATGCCCCCCATCGAGTGGGACTACTCGGATCCAGCTGATCGGGAAGAGCTGCTCGACTGAGAGGAGGAGATTGGTAGGATAGGGGTTAATCCATCTCTGCCCAACCCCTGCCATGTCAGCCCACACCTTTCAAGACTTGATCTTTCGCCTGCAACAGTTTTGGGGGGAGCAGGGCTGCTTGATCCTACAACCCTACGACCTGGAAAAAGGCGCCGGCACCATGAGCCCCCACACGTTTTTGCGCGCCTTGGGGCCGGATCCCTGGCGAGTGGCCTATGTCGAACCCTGTCGCCGCCCCACCGATGGACGCTACGGTCAAAACCCCAATCGCCTGCAGCACTATTTTCAATACCAAGTGTTGATCAAGCCCTCCCCCGATGACATTCAAGATGTGTACCTAAATAGCCTGCAAGCTTTGGGCGTGAACCCGGCAGAACACGATGTTCGCTTTGTGGAAGATGACTGGGAATCTCCCACCTTGGGGGCTTGGGGCGTGGGCTGGGAAGTGTGGCTGGACGGCATGGAAGTAACCCAGTTCACCTACTTTCAGCAGGTGGGCGGACAAGATTGTCGCCCGGTTTCTGTAGAAATTACCTATGGGCTAGAGCGCCTGGCCATGTATCTGCAGGGGGTGGATTCGGTTTTCGATCTCTGCTGGAATGAGCATCCTTCTCTGGGACGGATTACCTATGGACAAATCTATTTCCAAAATGAGGTCGAGCAATCTTATTACAACTTCGAGTATTCCGATCCGGAGATGCTGCTGGAATTGTTCCGGCTCTACGAAGCCGAGGCCAAGCGTTTGATCGAAACCACCCAACAGAAACTGCAGAAACAGGTGTTGCCGGATCGGTTGGCCGTGTCTCTGCTCCTGCCCGCCTACGACTATGTGCTCAAGTGCTCCCACACCTTTAACCTGCTCGACGCTCGTGGTGTCATTGCTGTAGCCGAGCGCACCCTCTACATTGGGCGCATCCGTAACCTGGCTCGACAATTGGCGGAGCTGTACGTTAGCCAAGCCGATCGACCGGGATCCAGCTATGCCCTGCGGCAACCGGAACCCGCTTTGGTTTACAGGGGTGCCTCTCCCCAGAGTTAATTCTTGAGAAAGGGATCCCACCTTTGGCTATGATGAGAGATTGGTGTCAGCAAGGTGCTGGCTGCCCAAATGGCTCTTGTGGAAAGTCAGTGACCTCGTTTTCATCCTCTTTTTCTGACCAGTTCACCTTACTTTTTTCGGAAAAGCTTTATGTTTTACCATCATCCCGTCACTCGGGTTTCCATCTTTATTGATGGCAATAATATGTTTTATGCTCAACAGAAAAATGGCTGGTTTTTTGACCCACGCCGGGTGCTGGATTATTTTGTTAGATCACAGCCGAATGTTGAATTGGTCAACGCCTTTTGGTACACCGGCATCAAGGATCCCCATGATCAGAGGGCTTTTCGAGACGCTCTGATCAGCATGGGCTTCACTGTGCGCACCAAGATCCTCAAAGAATATCGAGATGAAGACTCCGGTCGGTACTCCCAAAAAGCAAATCTGGATATCGAAATAGTAATCGATATGTTCAACACCGTTGGCCAGTACGATAGGATCATTCTATTTAGCGGCGATGGAGATTTTGAGCGGGCCGTCGAGCTGTTGCGTTCCAAAAACACGCTGATTACAGTTGTCTCCACCGAAGGGATGATCGCCCGCGAGCTGCGCAACGCCACCGACCGCTACATCGACCTCAATGACATTCGCCCCTACATTGAGAAGTTAGACAAGTAGTGCTTTGGGCAGGGTTCTGGACTGCTTCCTCTGCCGTCGGGTCAGACCCATAGCCTCCTGGCGAGCTGGCGACAACACCGCCTAAGTTCGTTCTGGCTTTTTCCATCTTCACGGATCCCATCCCTGCCACACAAGCGGCACGTCTGTTGTACCGGCTCTAGTCAGCGCTGCCGGAAAGGAGCTGTCCCGGCCAATTCCAGTAGGGTGCTCTGGTGTCCGGCAGAAGGGCTGTGTCTTCTCCCCTTGGCAGCCAACTTCTGGGCAACCTCAGTTCAGGCAGGGGAGCAGAGAGGCTAGCATTGTAAAAAATCTTTGCCCTGATCAGGTTTTTATGACCGGCGTTCCTGTCTCCCGTATTCGCAACTTT
>NZ_JANSHS010000499.1:0-630 GCF_047461695.1 Synechococcus sp. R6-7 | reverse complement strand
GTCGCGTCAGCGGGCCGTAGGCCTTAGGGCGGGGCTTCAGACCCAGTTTTTTGGTAAAGCCAAACTACCCTCCCCAGCAGCTTTTTTCTTAACCGAAAGTTAACCCTAGGCCCAATCTGGAGCCACTGCACCACCGACACCAGCGTTCCGGGAAGGGGCTGGAGAAGCTAGGGCTGCTGCTCCTTTGAAGAGGGAGAGGGGGGATAGAGCAGGGCTTCCAGCTCCTGCAGCGCTTGCTCCAGGTTGTCGTTGACAATCACGTAGTCAAATTCGTCTTGGGCATCCAATTCCTTGCGGGCCTGTTCCAGGCGGCGCTCGATGCTGGCCTCTGAGTCTTGTCCGCGCTCGCGGATGCGACGTTCCAGCTCTTCCAGAGAAGGGGGACAGAGAAAGATGCGAATGGCATCTGGGTACTGTTGCCTCACCTGACGGGCCCCCGCCAGCTCAATTTCCAGCAGCACATCCTGACCCTGATTGAGTTTTTGGAACACGATCTCGCGGGGAGTGCCGTAAAAGTTGCCCGCATACTGTGCCCATTCCAACAGCTCGTTGGCTTCAATCAAGTTGAGAAATTCCTCCCGACTGCGAAAGTAGTAGTTGACGCCTTCCTGTTCGCTGGGGCGGGGGGGG
>NZ_JANSHS010000498.1:0-5329 GCF_047461695.1 Synechococcus sp. R6-7 | reverse complement strand
GGGGTGGGGGGGTGAGGATTTCGCGGCTGTTGGGCAGAGCAAAGGCAGCAGAGCTGGGAGATTCCGGCTGAGCAAGAGCAGGGACAACCCAGAGCAGGCTCAACAGTAGGCCACAGGGGGCAGAACAGGCAAGGTTCAACTGGGATCCCGCCGAGCCCGTCTGCTGTTGAGGAAGTTGAAGCGGATCCCTGGCTCCATTTTGCATCGCCATCGTGCGGTCATTCTCAACATCACCCCTAGCAGTATCGCAAAATGAAGGACAAAGATAAGACGGTTTTCCGCAGGCTCGCTGGCTGCCCTGTTCGGGCCAGTGGAAGCGAGTCCTCGCATTTGCCCCTGCAACGATGAGGCCGACCTGCGTCTGCCAGGAGCTCCGAGCACGGGCGGGACTCCTCTACACTCAGCAGAGACGCTTGGATTGAGACCGAGTCGATTTAGATTTAGACTCAGTTTAGAATGGTGGGGCCATCTGTCCGTGATGGCGGGGGTGGGTGTTGTGGGCGATGAAAGGGGGCAAGGTGGCAGACTCTCAGAGCACGCCCAAGCAAGGGGAGACCTCTTCCGGTCGGGATCGGGCCTCGCGGCCGAAAAAAAGTAAGCCAAGCCCTTCTGCCCAGTCCGGGGATTTGGGAACCTCAGAAGCAAGAGCGCGGCCAAAACAGGCCGATAGCACTCCGCGCCGTGCGGAGCAGCAGGAGATTTTACAAGATCACCCTTCTGGCTTGAACCCGCCCAAAAATCTCTCTATACTGCAGGGAACTTTATCATTTGCTCCCGCTTCTTCATCTCTCCTTCAATCTATCCTTCAATCTATGCGTGCTCCCTCTTCAGGTGACTCGGATCCCATCCTTTCAGAGACTCATGCGGGCTGTTCAGCATCCGAACCGGATCCCAGCACGGAGCGCCATTTGGCCCTGAGGCAGCAACAGCCCTTGGAGAGCCGTCTGCTCAAAGCCGAAGCCGAGCTCCAAGAGCGGCGAGTTCTTCAGGAACAACTGCAGGCTTTGCACCAGAAGGTGGCCGAACAAGAGAAGGCGCTGCAGGAGCGGGAGCATCTCTTGCAACAGTTGCAGCAGACTTTGGCGGCTCAGAAAGTCCAGATCTCGGATCAGGAAGCTCAGCTTGCTGCTCGGCAACGCTTAAATGAACGGCAGCGGCAGGATATCGAGGCCCTGCAGGAGCAGATTGAGCAGCTACGCTTGGCCCACGCTCAGGAGCGCCGTCAATGGGAACAGCGCCAGCAGGAGCTGCAAGCTTCTCTTCTGGAAGCCCAAGATGTGGCAGAAAAACGGGTGGAGATGTTGCAGCGTTTTAAGGCAGAGCTTTCTCTGGCCCGCACTCAAATTGCCGAAACTCAGGCGGAGCTGAGCAGCCTGCGGGCTTTGTACAGCGACCAACAGGCAGCCTGGCAGGAGCAACGGGAACACCTCGAGGCCCGTTTGGCGGGCTATGCCGAGACGGAAGCCGAGGCCGAGCAGCGCTGGCGGGAACAACGGCAAGAGCTAGAAGCAGCCCTGGCCGAAGCCCAAGCTCAACTGGCGGCTTTGCAAGCTCAGCAGGAGCATCTGCGCCAGGGATCCCTGGCGCAGCAACAGCTTCAACAGCAGTGGCAGGCCCAGGCCGAAGCGCTGCAAGTGGCCCTCTCTCAAGCCCAGGCGGAAGTTACCCGTTGGCAGCAAGAGCACCGCCATCTGCAGGAACAGTACGCCCAAGCCCAGCAGCATCTCTCCGCCATGGAGCGGCAGTTGCAGGCTGCCTTGGAGCAGTTGGCCGCCCAACCCGACTGGCAGCCACAGTTGCGCTCTGCGCAGGCAACCATTCTCCATCTGCAAGAAGAAATTGCAACCTTGTCCACGCAACTGGAGAAGCAAGCAGAGCAGATCAAAGCCCTGCAAGGGGAGCGTGCTGCCCTGTGGGAAGAAAACCGCTCTCTCCGAGAAAAATACGAGCAGCAGCAGATGCATGTGCTGAGCTTGAAGGCGGCTTTGGAACGCAAAGGCTTGGATGTCCCACCTCGGGCCGATACCTCCAGCGCCCTCACGCGAACAGAGTCCCTTGGCCAGGCTCTGTCTCCAACCCCTGCTGCCAAGCCTACAATTCAGCCCCTGGCCCAACCTCTACCGTCTCGGGCAAGCAAGCGGGCGGTCGATCTGCCGAGGTTTCTGCCCCGTCCGTGAGGGATCCCGTGTTGCAGCCTGTTCCTCCCCGCTGGCTGGAAGTGTGGGTGGATCATCCCCATTTGGGGGGTTGCTTTACCTATCGTGTGCCAGAGGGATCCGCGCCAGAAGCGGGCGACCTGCTCAGCGTACCCTTTGGTCAGCAAATGGCGGGGGCAGTGGCCTTGGGTTGGCGCTCCGAGCTGCCGGCAGGGGTGGATCCGCAGTCGGTGCGGGAGATCGAGGCGGTGGTGGCCAAAGGGATCCTGCCCAAAGAATTCTGGCCCCTGCTGCAGCGGGTGGCCGACTATTACCTCACCCCTCTGGCCCAGGTGGTGCGCACGGTATTGCCCCCCGGCTTGCTCAGCCGTTCTCAGCGGCGTGTCCGCTTGCTCAGGCTCCCTGCCGAAGGGGAGGAATGTTCGCCGGCTGCCCAAACCCTGCTGCAGCTGCTTCAGGCCAAAGGGGGAGAGCTGTCTTGGCGCTATGTGCAACAGCAGGTGCCCACTGCCGCCCTCGCCCTGCGGGAACTGCAGCGACGGGGTTGGGTGGAGAGCTTTTGGCAGGAGCAACAGGGGGGCAGGGTGAAAACCCAGCTGGCCGCCAGTCTGGCCGACGACTCCCCAGAGGGGCTGAGCCTCCCTCAGCAGAAGGCGCTGCAGATCCTCAAGCAGAAGGGGGGAGAGCTGCTGCTCGCCGAGTGGGAGCGCCTGGCAGGAGTGAGCCGAGCGGTTCTGCAGGGGTTGGCCCGCAAAGGCCGTGTCCACCTCTACGAGCGCCCACTGCTGCGGCTGGGAGATGCCAGCCTGCCGGGGTGGCGGGATCCGCCCAGGCCCTTGACGGCCGCCCAGGCCCAGGCGGTAGAGGCGATCCGGCAAGCTTTGGGCCGGTTCCAGCGGTTTTTACTGCACGGGGTCACCGGTTCTGGGAAAACGGAAGTGTACCTGCAGGTGATCGCCCAGGTGCTGCAGCAAGGACGGTCGGCGCTGGTGCTGGTGCCCGAGATCGGCCTTACCCCGCAACTGATGGATCGGTTTCGGGCGCGGCTGGGATCCCAGGTGTGGGCCTACCACAGCGGCCTCTCGGAAGGCGAGCGCTACGACACCTGGCGGCAGATGCTGTCCTCCACCCCCCAAGTGGTGATCGGCACCCGCTCGGCGGTGTTTGCCCCCTTGTCCAAGCTGGGCCTGATCGTCTTGGACGAAGAGCACGACGACAGCTTCAAGCAGGATCAGCCCCAGCCCTGCTACCATGCCCGTCAGGTGGCCGAGTGGCGGGCCGAGCTGGCCGGTTGTCCCCTGGTCCTGGGCAGTGCAACCCCAGCGGTGGAAACCTATGCCGCCCATCTGCAGGATCCGCAGCGGTGGATCCGGCTGGCCCTGCCGCAGCGCATCCCCCAAGCTGGGATCCCGGCCACCCTGCCCCAACTGGAGCTGGTGGACATGCGCCAGGAGCTCCAAGCCGGCAACCGCAGCATCCTCAGCCGCCGTCTACACCAGGCCCTGCAGCAGACGCTGGACAGAGGGGAACAGGCCATTCTCTTTGTCCCCCGCCGCGGCCACAGCACCTTCGTCTTGTGCCGGAGCTGCGGGTTTGTCCTCACCTGCGAGCATTGTGATGTTTCTCTCACCTTTCATCTGGCCCATCTCGGCGGGCAGGAACTGCGCTGCCACTACTGCGGCGCCCGCCAACCCCATCCGCAGCGCTGCCCCGCCTGTGGATCCCCCTACCTGAAGCACTTCGGCACCGGCACCCAAAAAGTGGTGGAAGTGCTGCACCAGCATTGGCCCCAGCTCTCGATTTTGCGCTACGACAGCGACGCCACCCGCCGCAAGGGATCCCATCGCGATTTGCTGGAGCAGTTTCGCAGCGGCAAGGCCCAGGTGCTGGTGGGCACGCAAATGCTCACCAAAGGGCTGGACATACCCCAGGTGACCTTGGTGGGCGTGATGGCCGCCGATGGGCTGTTGCACCAAGCCGACTATCGCGCCGGCGAGCGCAGCTTTCAACTGCTCACCCAAGTGGCGGGGCGCTCGGGCCGGGGATCCCTGCCAGGACAGGCGATTATCCAGACCTATCTGCCGGAGCACCCGATTTTGAGGGCGGTGCTGGCCCAAGATTACGAGGGCTTCTTGCAGGCAGAACTGCAACAACGGCGAGAGGGGGGCTATCCTCCCCACCGAGCTTTGATTTTGATCCGCTTGAGCAGCACCCGCCTGGAAGCCCTGGAGCGTTATTGCCATCGGGTGGCCGAACGCCTACAGGGGATCCCAGCAGAGGTGTTGGGGCCGGGGCCAGCTCAGGTGGAGCGGGTTGCCGGACGCTACCGCTGGCAGATCCTGCTGAAGCAACTGCCCGACCAAGATTGGGATCGCCCGAAGCTGGCTGCGCAGATCCAGGCCGCCATTGGCCATCTCCCCCAAGGGATCCGCGTCAGCCTGGATGTGGATCCCCTGCGGATTCTCTAGGAACAGTTGACCCGGCGCGCGGCAAGCCCGCCGATCCCGCGAGATCTTCCCGCGAGATCTTAAGGTAGTCTGGTTTCGGGGCCACCCGTATCCAACTCAACTCTGGCAAAGCATGGCTGAAAACCGGACTGGCGCGTTTATTGGTGGGCTGTTGCTGGGAACTGCTGTGGGCACCGCCATTGGCCTGCTCTTGGCTCCCCGCAGCGGACGGGAGACGCGGCGACTGCTGAAGAAATCGGCAGAGGCCCTGCCAGAGGTGGCAGAAGATGTGACCAGCAGTCTGCAATATCAATCGGAAAAGTTGTTCGACGCTGCCCAACGCAGTTTGGATGAGGCTCTGCTGCGGCTGCAGCAGGCAGTGGCGGTGGGCAAAGAAGCCATGTTGCAGAAGCGAAGGGAGCTGCTCCAAGCCCAGAACTCGCGTCCCTTTGGCGGGGAAGAAGCTGACCTAGAAGCTCGGGATGGGGAGGAGGCGGCGGGATGAACGACCCGGTCTTTTGGCTCGGCCTCTCGGTAGGCCTGGTGGCAGTGGGCATTTTGGCGGTGATCCTGACCCTACTACCTGCCGTCATTCAACTGGGTCGAGCCGCTCAAAGTGTAGAACGCTTTTTCGATACGCTGCTGCGGGAATTGCCGCCCACGCTGGAGGCCCTGCGCCTGACCAGCCTGGAAGTGAGCGAGATTGCCGACAGCCTCGACGAAGGG
>NZ_JANSHS010000497.1:0-2289 GCF_047461695.1 Synechococcus sp. R6-7 | reverse complement strand
AGCGCGGGGCTTCTCGGCGGTTTAGCTAAAATAGGCTAGAGAGCAGCTGCAAGACTCCGCAGGGTTGCAAAGCAACACCCCAATGGGGAGATGCCCATCTTCTCATCACCAGAACAAACTCTACCCTGCATCCTTTGAGCGGGCCAACCCAACTGAAGCTGACAACTTGAGCGCATGAAAGCCGTAGTCATGAGTGTGCCCGGCGGGCCAGAGGTTCTGCAGCTCCGAGAAGTACCTGAGCCCCAAATTCGCGGCGAGCGGGAGCTGCGCATCCGTCTGAGGGCAGCCGGCGTCAACCCCATCGACACCAAACTGCGGCAACGGGGCACCTTCTATCCAGAGGAGATGCCCGCCATTTTGGGGTGTGACGGTGCCGGCGTTGTGGAAGCCGTGGGATCCGGAGTTAGGCACTTTGCGGTGGGAGACGAGGTGTACTTCTGCCACGGGGGTTTGGGCAAGCAGGCGGGGAATTACGCCGAGCTGATCGTGGTGGACGAGCGTTTTGTGGCCCCCAAGCCCAGAACTCTGAGCTTTGCAGAAGCTGCCGCTGCCCCGCTGGTGCTGATCACCGCCTGGGAAGCGCTTTACGACCGGGGGCGTCTCCAGGCCGGCCAAAGTGTGCTCATCCACGGGGGAGCGGGTGGAGTTGGCCATGTGGCCATCCAACTGGCCCGTCTACGGGGATCCAAAGTGGCCACCACCGTGAGCACCCCGGAAAAGGCGGAGTTTGTCCGTTCCCTAGGCGCCGGCTTGCCCATCTTCTACCGGCAGACAGACTTTGTGCGCGCCGTTTTGGACTGGACAGGGGGAGAGGGGGTGGATCTTGCCCTAGATACCTTGGGCGGCAAGCTATTGGAGCAGACCTTCCCTGCAGTGCGCGTGTACGGAGATATCGTCACCCTGCTGGCCCCGGCCCCAGAGATCGACTGGCGGGTGGCTCGCGACCGCAACTTGCGGGTGGGATTTGAGCTGATGCTCACCCCGATGCTGAAAAGCCTGACCAACGCCCAACAAAATCAGGCGGAAATCCTCAGGCAATGTGCCCGCCTCATCGACCAAGGCCAACTGCGGATCCAGCTCAGCCACACCTTTCCTCTGGGCGAAGCGGCTGCCGCCCACCGGTTGCTGGAGCAGGGATCCGTTCTGGGCAAAATTGCCTTAACCATCCCCGAGTAGGCATGCTGGAGAAAGCCCGTTGAGGATCTGCCCATGGTTGCTCCTCTCACCCCCCACCTGCTGGAGAACGAGAGCTTCTACGAAAATGCCCTCTGCTGGCTAGGGCGACCCCAGACGGCCTATCGACTGTTGAGCGAAGCAGTTTTTCCTGCCATCTCCTCTTGGGTGCGGGGGGAGGTAGATAGCCACTCTTTTAACCACTGGCAACTGGAGGATGTGCGCACCTTTCTGTATCCGGTGGTGGCTCTGGGGGATCAAGAAACCCTTGTTCTCTCCAGTGAAGCCCTGCTCCTCTGCGGCATCGGCAACTATTACAACCCCTGTGACTTGGCCATTGTGGTGTTTGTGCAGCAGCCCCAAGAGCTGTTCAGCCAACTGATGCAGCGCATTCGCCGGGCCGAAGCCACTATCAGCCGCGGGCCAGACGTGCGCATGCTCTCGGAACAGGTAAACCTGGCCAAGCGCGGACAAGACTACATCAACACCAAATATCTGGTCTGGCCCTACGCTCTTTCCGGTGCTGCTCAAGATACGCTAATTCAGCAGGGGATCAGCCTTATTCGTCTTTCCCCTCAGGAAGCCGCCTTGCCCTTTGGGGAATAGGAGAGTCTGCTCTGTTGGCAGAAGGTAGGGATCCCCGTCCAAGCCCTTTTTCCATCTCTATCGTTTTTCATGGTCGATACCCACCTGCCCCCCTTGATCCAAGCGATGCTGGATCCCGCCTTCTACCCTCATCCGGTACAGGATCCCATTCGGCTTATTCAAACCCACATTTCCTATATTCTGCTGACAGGCGACTATGCCTATAAAGTGAAAAAGCCTTTGGACTTTGGCTTTTTGAACTTCACCACCCTGGAGAGGCGACGCCACTTTTGCCAAGAAGAGTTGCGCATGAACCAGCGCGGCGCTCCCGGCCTCTATCTGCAAGTTTTGCCCATTGTCCAGACCGATGGCCGATTTCAGCTCAACGGCAGCGGCGAGCCTGTAGAATACGCCCTGCAAATGCGGCAATTTCCCCAAGAGCAACTGTTCAGCAACCTGTTTGAGCGGGGAGAGCTGACGCCGGCCTTGATGGAGGAGCTGGGGCGGGTGGTGGCGAGGTTTCACGCCCAA
>NZ_JANSHS010000496.1:0-842 GCF_047461695.1 Synechococcus sp. R6-7 | reverse complement strand
GCGGGGCTCCTGCGATTTCTAGCTGAAGAAAAGCAAGCAGGAATGGCTCAGTCGCCTGGGAGCCTTGGGCAACCCAACCAACGGCGGATCTACTGCTGGCCAATTCAAATCTGCGGTGGGATTGTTTTCTGGAGAGTTGCCGCTACCATTACACTTTGAGCGTTGCCACCGGAAACTCCCCGGCGGGAAAAGAAGAGGGGGCTGCGTCCAAAGTGGGGAATTAAGGTCATGTTCCAGCGTATTGCTCTCGGCTCTGCTGCAGTGGGATTGCTTCTGGCCATACCCGTCCTTCCCAGCCACGGGTTTGGAGAGCCCCGGGTCGTTCCCGATACCCCGTTCTACTTCGACAACCACCGCTTCGATCGCTACCCAGATGCGGTTGTGGTGCGGGTGGTCAACGGCGACACCCTAGTGGTGCAAATCGAAGGGGAACAGAAGATGCGCCTAATCCGGTTGGCCGGGATCGAGGGTCTCAGCCCGGAAGAAAACCCCTATTACCAGCAAGCCATTGAACTGATGCGGGAGCGCATCCTCTACCGCACCGTCAAGCTGGAAGGGGATAAGTTGCTGCGCAACGTAGATGCTACGGGCTTGGTGGAGGCCTATGTCTGGTTAGAAGGCCATCAGATGAACGCCATGTTGGTGCGCAATGGCCTGGCCCGCATCATCCCCTACAGCCACAACATCAAGTACGACAGCTACTACGGTGGCCTACAAGAAAAAGCCCAGCAGGAGCGCCTTGGCATTTGGAGCCGTCTCTGAGTTGGCTTTATACTGAACTTCAGTTCTTTAATCTTCAAGGGAGCAGAGAGGAAAGAGCATGACTCTAGTCAATAATAAGC
>NZ_JANSHS010000495.1:0-2212 GCF_047461695.1 Synechococcus sp. R6-7 | reverse complement strand
CCCAAGTTTGGCTGGATCTGGAGGAGATGCAGGGGAGTTCCGCACTGCTGCCGCGAGCGTGGGGGGTGCAGGCTCACACCGTCTTTTTGCAGCAAATACTCCTGGATCACCTGGTTGCCTCAGCAGTGGGATCCCCTCGCATGGGCAGGCCTGCTCTTTACGACCCAGAGGGGCAAACTGCTCCGCAGCGCTGGCGGGAACGCTCCGGCAGCCTCCAGTTGGCCCAGGCCCTGTTGATACACCATTTGGAAGCCCAGTTGCAGGCGGTGTTTTACCAGAGCTTGATCGGTCGGCTGGAGCTGATTCTCTATCGGTCGGGGCTCCCCGAATGGGAAAACGGTGTAACCTACTCCTCCTGGGTGAGCGAAGAGTGGTTGAAGCTGTGTCAGGAGCTGTGCGGAGATGCGGTGGAACTGTTGCCGGAACACCAGTTCTACTGGGTGGGGATGCCGGAGCTGTTTCTCCGCCCCTTCAGTGCCTATCAGGCCAGCCTTGCCAGCCTGGTGGCCTTGGCCTGTCACCGCCGCTATCACAGTTCTCCGCGCAACTTTCTGCCCCACTACCTCCGTTGGTTGGCCAGCCCGCCCGGATCCCTGACTTTGGAAGAAACCACCCAGCTGCTGCAGGCAGATCTGAGCGACCCAGGGGGAGTGTTGCAGGCGCTGGAGGAGCTGGAGCATTGGATCGAGACGCTAGAAAAGCTGCTGGAAGAGAATCCAGATCACTGAACCAACGATGACCCACCCTTGTTCTCTTGGACATAGGCGTGCTCTGCGGCGGGAAGAACTCTGGAACCCTGTACCCGACTCCTGCGAACCCACCCCAGCGGAGCCAGCCGTTAAAGCGCGTCCCTTCCTAAAATGGGCAGGGGGAAAAGGGCAACTGCTCAGCCAATACGAACCCTTTTTCCCTCGCACCTGGAACACCTATCACGAGCCCTTTTTGGGGGGTGGAGCGGTCTTTTTTCATCTGGCCCAAGGGATCCCATCGGGTTCTCGACACTTTGTTTTGTCGGATATCAACCCTGAGCTGGTGAATGTGTATCGCTGCGTGCGGGATCACGTGGAGGAGCTTATCGCCCTGCTCAGCCACCACCAAGCCCACCACAGCCGGGATTATTACTACACCATCCGCGCGGCTCGATTTGAAGATCCGGCGCAACGGGCTGCCCGCCTGCTGTACTTGAACAAAACCTGTTTCAACGGCCTCTACCGGGAGAACTCGCGGGGAGAGTTCAATGTTCCTTTGGGCCGTTACCGCAATCCCCGCATTTGCGACGCGGAGAACCTACGGGCTGTGGCACGGGTTTTACAAGGCGTGGAGATCGCGGTGCAGCCGTTTTGGCAGGTGCTCGAACGAGCCAAACCCGGGGATTTCGTCTATTTGGATCCCCCTTACCATCCCCTTTCTGCCAGCAGCAGCTTCACCGCCTACAGCCGGTTTGCCTTCGGCGAAGCGGAACAGATCCGCCTGCGAGAAGTGTTTGGAACATTGGCCGACCGAGGCGTGCAGGTGCTGCTCTCCAATTCCGATTGCCCCTTTGTGCGGGAACTGTACCGGGATTACCCCATCCAGACCATCTCTGCCAGCCGTGCCATCAACGCCCAGGGCCACAAACGCGGTCCCATCACCGAGGTCTTGGTGCTGAGCCATCCCAGCCTGGCCACCGCCTGCAGTGGGCCGGAAGAGATCCCGTTTTGCCCCGGAACCGTCTAGGGTAATGGATGAGCAGGTCGAGATCCAAGGCGGGATCTCGAGCTTGGACACACTATTGCTCCGCAACGCTGACGCGACGAGACAACGGGAACAACAGCGCATGGATCCACGAGAAATTGAGGCATTGGTACGGGCTGCCCTACCCGGCGCAAGGGTGCAGGTGGAAGACACTGTCGGCGATGGCCATCATTTCCAGGCCATCGTGGTGGCGGAACAATTCCAGGGCTTGCCCCTGATCAAACAGCACCGGCTGGTGAATGAGGCCCTGAAAGCTTACCTGCAGGATGGCCGCCTACATGCTTTAGCCCTGCGCACCTTTACCCCCGCCCAGTGGGAGCAACTCCAGGGGCTGGATTCTGGTTCATCAGCCAATTGAGCCAAGAGGAGCATTCCCAGTCGGGCTGTGCATCGCCTCAACTCCTCTCTCCCTTTGAGAAAGGGGCTGAAGCTGTCGCAAACGGGAATCTTGACATCCTCCCCGGCCTGAAGGCCGGAG
>NZ_JANSHS010000494.1:0-5541 GCF_047461695.1 Synechococcus sp. R6-7 | reverse complement strand
ACACCGCTATCGCGCAAATTGAGGGCGTGGGCGTGGCCTTGGCTGCCATAGCCGATGATGGCAACGGTTTTATCGGCCAAAGGCTCCAGGTTGGCGTCGGTGTCGTAGTAGAGGCGGGCCATGGTCGAGCAGGGCGTGAGCAGGTGCTTGACTAGGATAGCAGGATTGGATCCAACTTGCTGACCTCAAGCGCCGTGATGAACAGTTTTCACCCACCTTAGGCGCTTGGGCTGTACACACATGCGAGCGGTTGTGGCGATCATAACCGGCAGCCAGTGGAGCATGTAGACCAAGCCCAGGGCGGTGTGCCACCAAAGTCGCCGTCCGCGCAAGCCCTCCACCTGGCGTAGCCCCCGGTAAAAAGCCACCGTCAGGCAGCCCATCACCAGAGCGTTCAAGGGGAGCAGCACCGAGGAGTGGCCCGCCAACAGCACCCAGAGGGTGTCGGGAACCAAGGCCATCGGCAGCAAGTACTGAGAAATAAAGAAGGCCCAGAGATCCACCGTTTTGGCCATCCCCATCCGGCGACCGAGGATCCCTGGCCAGTAGTCGAGATAGCGCTGGTAGCCCCCTTCTGCCCAGCGGCAGCGCTGGTGCCAGAGGCTTTTCCAAGAGGTGACCCCTTCTTCGACGATGGCCGGCTCTGGCAGAAAGGCGATATCTACGCCCGCCAGGTGCAGCTTAAAGGTGAGATCCAAGTCGTCGGTGAGGGTGGCCTCGTTCCAGCCGCCGCACTTTTCCAAAACATCTCGCCGCACCAGTTGGCCGTTGCCACGTAGCTCGCCAATACCCCTCACAGCCACGCGCTGCTGCTGGAAGTAAGCATCAGAGGCCATTTCCGCCACCTGCCCCAGAGTCCAGAAGTTGACGTTGGGGTTGCTCAGGGCCTTGCGCACCTGGACAGCGCCTACCGTCCGTCTGCTGAAACGGCTGCGCAGGCTTCCCACTTGAACAAACAAGGGCAGAGTGCGGGCAAGAAAATCCGAAGGCACCACAGCATCGGCATCGCAGACCAGGATGATCTCCCCTTGGGTGAGGGGCAGTACCTCGTTGAGGGCGCCGGACTTACCCCCGCCCCGCCCCGGCTGCCGCCGGTAAACCCGCAGATGCGGGATCCGCTTTTGGGCTTCCCGCAGAACTTCAGGGGTGGCATCGCTGCTGTTGTCGTCGATGGCCCACAGCTCCAGATGGCTGGTGGGGTAACGGAGCTGGGTCAAGCTGTGCAACAGCCGTGGGAGCACTGCGCTCTCATTCTTGGCTGGGATCAACACAGCCACACGGGGCAAGGCCAGCCCGCCCAACTCAGAAAGCCCGCTCTGCCCATCCCGTTGCATTGGCAGGACAGAGTCATTGTTGTTAGGGTCATCGCTGTTATCTGTTGACCTGGGATCCCGGCGGGTCGTGTCGGCAGAAGGAAGTCTCAGAGGGGGTAGGGAGGCCGCCGGTTGTAGGCGAAACAACCGACTGATGTGGATCACCATGAACGTGGCCAAACCAACGGTGATCCAACGGGCCGTCGGCACCACATGCATCAGGCTGACCAACCCCCACACCATGGCCAGAACCAGCAGAGCCTTGAGACGGCGGCGCTGGGCCGAGGTGAGCAACCAATCGGGAAGATGAAGATCCTCGAGAGGCTCTGGCTCTGACCAGACGAACTCAGACATGGGAATCCTCCCCCGGGCGGCAATGTTACCCAACCTCGCCAGCCTGTGCGAGCGTTAACCCAAAGGCTGTTAAGAGGTTGTTACCTATTGTCACCCATTGTGTTGGCGAAACGGAGTTCTCGAGAACCTACAGGCGAGAAAAATTGGGGATCCCGACTGCCGCTTCTCCGGCAAGGGGGTGAGTAGCCTATGGGTTACCGCGAATCTCTTTGATCACCCCATCTTCCAGAAGGATCTCGACCTGCATTTTCTGGATCAGGTTGTCTCCTTTTTGGACTCGGAAGAAGCTCTCCACATTGCCCTGCAGCACTTCTTGGTTAAGCTCCAGGGTGCTCAGTTGGTTGATCTGCTGCAACAATTGGTTTTTCTGATCCAAGAGGCGGATTTTCTGCTCGTTCACGCGGCTTTTCACCGCTTCCACCTGTTGGAGCACTTGGGGGCTGTTGGGGTTGGGGCTCTGTTTCTCCAGTTCGGCAATAGCCCGCTTGCCCTGAAACTCCAGCTGTTGCATCTGAGCATCGGTGGCTTCGATCTGCCGCTCCAATTGCTCCTGCATTTCCTTTTTCCAAAGGGGTGTGACCACCACCTTAACGGGAATGTTGCGTTTGAGCAGTAATTGAGTGCCGTTGCTGACGTTGTTTTCTTCCATAAGACTCATCCAGGCAGACGACCAACCAAACCAGGGGCTTGTGCCCATTGTAGAAAGCTCCCCTCAAAAGCTCTGGGGTTGGGGAAGAGGAGCTTGACAGACCGGATCCTCCCCCGCCGAGCCGGAGAATCCATCTACTTATCCTACCGGCTGGGATCCCTGCGGTAAAGTCTTGATTTCGGGAAACTGCAATTTTGGTTAAGGATCTTAAAGGCCGCCGCCTTGCCCTGGCACAGATTCGGCTAGCGTGAGAGACAGTGTTCTTTTTTGCGGCAGCCATGAGCGAACGGGCCTCGACCCCTTCCAAGCCCTCTGCTGGGATCACCGAGCCGGTGCGGATTGCCTCTCGAAAAAGCGAGTTGGCTTTGGTGCAGACCCAGTGGGTGATGGGTCAGTTGCAAGAACACCATCCGGGATTACCTCTGGAGCTCAACACTCTCTCCACCCAGGGAGACATCATCCTGGATGTAGCCCTGGCCAAAATTGGGGACAAAGGTCTTTTTACCAAGGAATTGGAAGTTAGCCTGCTCAACGGCAGCAGCGACTTGGCGGTACATAGCCTTAAAGACTTGCCCACTCGCCTGCCGGAGGGCTTGGTGTTGGGGGCGATCACGCGGCGGGAGGATCCCCTGGATGCTTTGGTGGTGGGGGAAAAGTTCCGGGATTACCGACTGGCCACCCTGCCAGAGGGGACGGTGATCGGCACTTCATCGCTGCGGCGGCTGGCCCAACTGCGCCATGCCTTTCCCCACTTGCACTTTAAGGATGTGCGGGGCAACCTCAACACCCGCCTGGCTAAGCTGGAGCGGGGAGAGTACGATGGCCTGATTTTGGCGGTGGCCGGCTTGAAGCGTCTGGGCAAAGCCGACCGGATCCACGAGGTGTTGGATCCCGGCGTGTCTCTGTACGCGGTTGGGCAGGGATCCCTGGGAATCGAGTGTCGGCAGGGAGATGAGCGGATTCTGGAGCTTATCCGACCCTTGGCCGATGCGGAGGCCACAGCCCGCTGCTTGGCGGAGCGAGCTTTCCTGCGGGCTTTGGAAGGAGGGTGTCAAGTGCCCATTGGCGTTCACAGCCAAGTCCAAGGGGAGGCGCTGCACCTAACCGGTATGGTGGCCGACCTGGATGGCCGGCGGCTCATCCGCGATACTCAGACGGGATCCACCGCCGATCCCGAGGCAGTGGGGATGGCTCTTGCAGAAAAGCTAAAACAGCAGGGGGCCGACGAGATTTTGCAGGCCATTTTTGCCCAGGCCCGCCGTTAGGCTTTCCTACTTTTTCTGAGTAGGCTTTGAGAACTTCAGCTAGGGTCAGCTGAAGAAAAGGGGGAACAATGAAGTCCCCCCTACGTGAATTGCACTCAAATGGGAAATTCGCATTCGCAGCAGCAGTATCTAAGCTCTAGCTTAGCTTCCAAAACCGCCGTATCATCTTGAACTACTAGGGTCACTCTGTTGTTTGCAATCTCTGCAGGCGAGAGGGTTAGAGTTTTGGTGAAGGTTTGGCCAGGCGGAATTGGGGAAGTATACAAAAACCCCGCTTGAGTTAAAGTCCCGCCGTTGTATAGGTAGTACTTGTCGTTCCCGGCATTAGGAGTTGTGTTACTTGTTGCCTGCAAGTTATTGCGATAGGTAAACGTAAGGGTGCCTCCCATCCGGCAGCCCGTTTTACAAGGGGGGCTCCATTGGAAGGTATGAGCAAAGAGTTTATTGGCTTGGGGCTCTCCCCAGTTGACTGTCCCGAAAGGGCCCTGGAGAGTTGTCCAAATTTGGGGTGGAACCTCCGATGGCAGGGGGGAAGCAGGGTTTGGCGGAGGAGCGCTGAGGGTTACTGAGCGCAACACCATGGGTCTCGAGCACGGAAGGCCAGGCAGAGGTCTTGGCGAAGGGGGGAAAGGAACCTGGCGGAATAGCTCATCTACAGTTTCTGAGGATTCTGCCGGAGCTATGGGAACTGGGGAGGGTATCGATCTAGGCACAGAAGGCATAGGCTGCCTAGCTGGCCCTGGAGCCTGAGCCACCAAAAAATGATCTCGAGCCAAGGCAGTACCTGGAAGAAAACCACTCTCCCAAAACGGTGTGAGTAGTAGAGCCAAAATGCCCAAGTGAAGCCCTGCTTTCATCTGTGTTCTCCAAACCTTAAAAGTATAGAGATGCCCGTTCTTCCTCAGTTACAGCTAAAGCCGACGGAGAGGAAAAATAATCTGGCAGCAAAGACTTTCCGGAATACGAGCAGGTTCCTCAAACCTTGTGAAATTTAATTAAGCTTAATTTAGGTCTTTGCCTTAAGGTGCGCTTAGTTAAACCAAATTAAACCAAGCGGACTTGGCTTCCCAGAAGGAAAAGAAAACTTAGGATCTGGAGAAGATGCGCCGCTCAAACTTCAGCCCAATCCAGATCACCCCGATCCCACAGGCCACCAACACCGCCGACTTGGCCAACAGGCCGGTTGGGTACTCGAAAAAGCGGGTCAGCACCACCAGGGTTAGCCCCAACAGTCCCTGCCAGAAGCGCCCCCGCCGCCCTTGCTGTAGCCCTTCCCAGCAGAGCACTGCTGACAGCCCCAGCAACAGCAAGGTCACTATCCAGGGGGCAAAGAGGACCAAGGCTGCTCCTGCCGTCACGTTCAAAGGCACAGCGCTGCCGATCCCCAGCAAAAGCGCCAAGGCAACCAGAGAAATCAGAACAGCAGCATCCTTCAGCCAAGACGAAACGGGCTGGGATCTCTTCTCCTGCCAACCCTGCCACCAGCCCCAGCCCGCCAGCAGCAGCAACCCCACTGCCGACAAGCTCGCCCAGGGATCCCCAACGTTCCAGAGGGGATCCTCGGAAAGATCGACCCACGTCCCGACGAAGCTCCAGACATAGAGCAGGACACCCAACCCCAGCAGAGCCAAGTTCTGGGCTGTCGGGGCCAAATCCAAGCCTTGCTCCAGCTCGCCGGGAAGCTCTGGATCCCTTCCTTCAGTTAAAACCCGGCTTAGCCAAGGCTTATGGCGTTGGTGCCACAGACCCAACCCCCACACAACTGCAACACCAAGCAGATGCAAAAGGGTTAAACCTTGGAAAGAGCTGCCCAAACGCTCGGCTAACCCTTGCAACGCCAGGCCAAAGTTCACCACGGCCAGGGCAAAAACCCAGCGAGAGCAACACCAATAGGCCAGAGGAACCAGCAGGCCCAGGGTCAACCAAGGATAGAGGATGACTCTAGTCAATAATAAGCTCA
>NZ_JANSHS010000493.1:0-2432 GCF_047461695.1 Synechococcus sp. R6-7 | reverse complement strand
CTGCGAAGCAGTCAGGGCCGGGTAGTTTACGCGTTCCCCTTGGGCGGCGCTCCGTCGCCTATCGGGCATCGCCATCTGGCAAGCGGCATTCCTCTCTCGGCCATACGCTACAGCCCCAGCTCAAAGCCCGCATTGGGCGGAAAGGGCTGTGTCGAGAAATTCCCGAATTAGGGGCAGCACCTGTTCCCCATGCAAGGCAGGGATGGCGTGGCCGGCCCCGGCCAGGATCTTGAGCTGAGCCCCAGGGATCCCTTCGGCATAGGTTTGGCAGTGCCAGAGGGGAATGGTGTCGTCCTGTTCGGCGGCGATCACCAGGGTGGGGGCCTGAATGTAGTTGAGATAATGTTCAACCGTATCGACAGCAGCTTGTGGGCGCAGACGTTGTCGGAGAAATTGCCGAGCGACCGGCTGCTGACGCAGGGATCCCCGCAACCACAAGAGCTGGGCCAGCTTGTCTTCCCAATGCCACCAGCGGGCCAGCGGAGCGATCGCCCGCAACAGCCAATCCACCCAAGCGCTTTCCCAGAGCAAGGGCCGCAAATGGTTGTAGCGTCTCACAAAGCTGTCGTCGCGGATCCCGGCAGGAGCCAACAAAACCAACCCCCGCAGCGGATACCGCACGGCGTAAGCTGCCGCCACCCATCCCCCAAAGGAATGGCCCACCAAAACCGGAGCAGCTAGGCCCAGCCTTTGGACAAATCCGCGCACAAACTCTACTTCTGCAGCGATGTCGTAGTGCAAGGCCGGTTGGCCGGACTGCCCGAACCCCAGTAAATCCAAGGCAATGCAGCGATATTCGTCTCCCAACCCTTGCATCAGCGGCCACCAGTTGGCATGAGTGGCCATAAAGCCATGCAGAAACAGCAGTGGGATCCCTTTTCCCCACTCTCGATAGGCAGCCCAACAGGACTCTGCCCCTGCGATGCTCAGCCCTTTCAATTCCACCCTGTGCAGCGGGATCCCTTGAACGCGGGCCTGTAACTCCGCCAAGCGCTGGGCCAGGGGGAGTCGTTCCAACAGCGTTTGCCTGGTCATCGGCTTGGGGTCAGTAGACACAGACAGATTCAGCAGATGCAGTTTCTTCCGGAGCAGCATTGGCTACAGCGAATGCACCTATACGGAAATATCTCTCGTATCTCTTTGAACAGGGATCCTGCTCAATCCACCGGAATCTACCTGGGATCCCATCAACTCGGAAAAGGCCGTAACGCATCGCAACTTAGCCGATCAACTGCAAATGGGGCGGGGGAGTTTTCAGCCAGTCTTGGCGGGTCAGCAGCCCTTGGAGGAAGCGGGTGGCTGCCTGCGATTGATAGCGCTCCGGGTTAAAAGCCAGCCAGAGGGTACGCCGTATCTGTAGCCCTTCCACCGCCAGCTTCCGGAACCGCCCCTGTTCCACATCGGATCCCACTGCCACCATGGACAGAAAGGCCACCCCCAACCCCGCCTGGACAGCATTTTTGATCGCTTCAATCGAGCTGAGTTCCAGCCGCACGTTCAATTGAGCCGGGTTAATGCCGTGGCGGTTCAGCACCCGATCGATGGTTTGCCGAGTGGAAGACTGGGGATCCAAGGTGATGAAGGGCAAAGCCAGCAGATCCACAAGCGCAGGAGAGTCGATGGCACACCCGGGAGCACCGACCAACACATATTCATCTTCCGCCAGAGCCATCACCTTCAAGTGCCGCTGCAGCTCAAAGGGGATCTCCCCGCCAACAATGGCCACGTCCAACTGGCCGTCCACCAATTTCTGGGCAATTCGCCGCGTGGATTGCACCAAGAGCTGTACGGAAATTTGTGGATAGCGGCGGTGATATTGGGCGATCAAAGAAGGCATGACATAGGTGCCCACCGTTTGGCTGGCCCCCAGAACCAGATGCCCCCGCTCCATTTCTTGCAAATCCGCCAGCGCCTCGATGGTTTCACGGCACAGCTTGAGGATGCGCTCGCTGTACTGCAGCACCACTTTCCCGGCATCCGTCAGCTCCACCTTGCGCCCACTGCGGTCGAACAGCACCACCCCCAACTGTCGCTCCAGGTTCTGTACTTGCAAGCTGACGGCAGGCTGGGAGACAAACAGGCTATCGGCAGCACGGCGAAAACTACCCTGCTGGGCAATTGCCCGCACGATGAGGAGCTGATCTAGAGTAAACGGCAACTCATCCGCCATAGGGAACTCCAAACCTCACAGTGGGATCCCTTACGTTTCCCTGAAAAGCTGGGCAGCCCGCGTTTGGAAACCCACACGAGATCATCATAAACAAGCGAGAAATCCCAAGAGAGCAGCTCAACCCTTTCCCGGCAGCTCGGCTCTGAGGGGTGACCAACCAAGATGTGGAGAGGAAAGCTCAGAATCTTCAGGCTGTTTCACTGCCATTCGGAGCAGCTATGCCCACAATACCTACCTGATACATTTACGCTGAACACTGCTG
>NZ_JANSHS010000492.1:0-2215 GCF_047461695.1 Synechococcus sp. R6-7 | reverse complement strand
CATACACCATGTGGGGGTATCTGTATCCCGACACTGACGCTACGGGTACAGTGCGGGGCTTAGCTACCCCCACACCCCCACAAGCTAAAGGGTTGGGAGGAGCACGGGGATCCCCTTTCTACTCTTGATCCAAGTGAGCTACGGGAGCTTTTTGGGCTTGAGCTGTTCGGCGTTTTTCGCTGCCAAATCGGGCAGAATCAGAGAGAAGCTCGCGAGCAGATTAAAAAAACAGGATACGTTCGTAACAGCGGTGCAGAGCAGTATGTTCAGAGCCCACGACTCTGCCGGTTTGCGCCTTTTGATTGCGGTTGCCCTGTTGCTGGGGAGCATGGCCAGCTGGCGGCAGGATCGTCTTTTGGCAGTGATGGGCCTGGTGGGTGCAGCCGCCATCTCTGCCTTTACCCGTCCGGCCATCTTGGCCTACAACCGTGGTCGAGAACGGTGGCTGAACCGGGATTTGCTGGGGGCTATTGAACAGCTCAGCTTGGCTCTGCAACGGGATCCCTGCCTGGCCAACGCCTACATTTTGCGGGGAGAAGCCTACTTTGCCCTCGGCCAAGTTCCCCAGGCCCTGGAGGATTTCGGCCAGGCGATCCGGTTGGCCCCGCGGCGACCAGAACCCTATTTTTATCGCGGGCTGATTCGTCAATCTCAGGGGGATCTCCAGGGAGCAACGGCGGAGTTTGCTGAGCTGGTGCGCCTACACCCCAACGTCCCCCACCACCTCAGCTTGGCCAACCTGCTCGTGCAACAGGGATCCCTGCCTTTGGCCCTAGCTCATCTGGATGAAGCCATTCGCTTGGATCCCACCTCAGCGCTTGCCCATTCCCAGCGGGCCCGTTTACACAGCTACCTGGGCACCTGGGAGGCGGCTTTGTCCGATTGGTCGCAGGCTATTTACTGGGATCCCAGCCCAGCCCACTACTACCAGCGGGGGGTGACCTACGCCTGTGGTGATTACTTTGACGAGGCCATTGCCGACCTCAGCCGCAGCTTAGAAAGAGAACCCCAGCAGCCCAACGTTCTCTACATCAGGGGCAACCTTCTCTATGCGCTGGGGGAGATCAAAGCTGCTTTGGACGACTACGAGCGGGCCTTTCGCCTGGAAGCGGATATGAACCGGATTGACCTCTCCGACGAGTATGGCTTGTACGGACGAGGGCTGGCCTACTGGAATATGGGAGATAAAGCAACAGCTTTTTCGGATTTGCAGGCAGCTTTGCAGGTCAGCCGCCGACATCACAACCTGGCCTTGGAGCAGCGGGTACGCCGGTCTCTGCTGCAACTGAGCGATCCCGACTGGGATCCTGCGCAATCTGCCTAGCGGGATTTGATTGATTGATTTGCAGGTGCCTCCCCTGACGCTGCAACTCCACGACGCTGCCGCTGAGGCCCAGATCCTGAATCGCCTGCAGCGGCTGACAGAGTTTTCTGTTCCTGAGGCAGCGGGGGGTTGAGACCGAAGCAGTAGCCGACATTGCGCACTGTGTGGATCAAGCTGGGCTGGCGCGGATCCCGTTCCAGCTTTTTGCGCAACGAGAGGATATGGGTATCGACGGTGCGAGGGTTATCGGTGGAATCCGGCCATGCTCGCTCTAGTAGCTCTAGACGAGAGACGGGATCCCCGTCCGCCTGCACCAGCACCATCAGCAGGCTAAACTCCTGGGGCGTGAGGTCGATCCCTTCCCCAGCCAAGGCGACGCGCCGTTGCACCAGGTCAATTTTGAGATCCCCGTACTGCAGAAAGGTAGGGGGGATATGACGCTGTCGCCGCCGAGCCAAGGCTAGAAGGTGGGCATCCAGCAGTTGCATACTAAAGGGCTTGGTGAGGTAATCGTCCGCTCCTGCTTCTAGGCCGGCGATAATGTCCGCTTCGGATCCCCGGTGGGAGAGTAGCAAAATCAGCAGATCGTACTGGCGATGGGCCCACCGGCACAATTGCAGCCCGCCGCGGTTGGACAGCTCCGCATCCAAAATCAGCAGGTGAATGGGCTGGTGTTGCAGCAGAGTCTTTGCTTGGCGAAGGGTCTCTGCTGCCCAAACTTGGTGTCCGGCCTGTTGCAAATGCCAACACAGCAAGCTGCGCAGATGAGGGTTGCCTTCTGCCAGCAAGATGTGCAAGGGTTGCATGGCTGTTCGGTTGGGATCCCGCCCACATCATAGTGCTCCGCACCGCTGACGCGACAGTGCTATGCCTCCGGCACCCTACCGGGAA
>NZ_JANSHS010000491.1:0-3174 GCF_047461695.1 Synechococcus sp. R6-7 | reverse complement strand
CCCGGCGCTCGTGACAGCAGTGCGCATCCCCTTGCTGAGGCAACTGCTCGCGGGTCATTTCCCTCACCGTTTGGGGCTGCAGCAGGGATCCCGTCAAAAAACTCTCCCCGAAAGCAGCTACTTCCTCTGCCGTGGCGAATAGTCCGGCATGGCCGGCGATCCCGCCCAGGCGGGCGGCATTTTCGTCGTGAACCTGCCCCTGTAGGCGGCGCTTTCGCCAAGGACACAGCTCGGTGGGGGCACAAGAGCCAGAGACAGAGGATGGGTCAAAGGGATCCCCTGGATAAAACTGAGTTTGGCTCAGGCCCAGAGGCTGCAAGATCCGGGCGTACAAGATCTGATCCAGACGGGTTCCGCTCAGACGTTCCAAAGCCAGCCCCAGCAGGATCAATCCAAGATCGCTGTAGACTGTGCGGGATCCTGGTCTGTAGGCCAAAAAGGTGTGCAAAGCCATGTGCCGGGCAGATTCGGCATCGGGCTGTCGAAAAAGGGGCCGCCAGGCGGGCAAACCGGCGGTGTGGGCCAGCAACTGTCGCACCGTCACCTGTTCTGTTGCAACAAGCTGGCCTAAGGATTCCGGTTCCACAGCAATCCATTTCCCCGGCTGCAGAGGATCTTCATAGGGGGCAATGGGGCGGGATCCCTGAAACTCCGGCAACAGGAGACTGACCGGTTGATCCAGCAGCAACGCTCCGGCTTCCACCAGGGCCATGCAGGCGGTGGCGGTGTAGAGCTTGGTCAGCGAGGCCAGGTCAAAACGGGTGGCCGAGGTTGTCGGTTGGCGCCGGGTCTCAGGGTCGAGATGGCCTGCCGCCCTTGAGTAGATACACCTTCCCTTGTGGCGGATGACCACCTGGGCAGCGGGGAAAAGGTGGGGAATGGCGGAGTTGAGCAGCCCCTCCAGCAAGGTCGGATCCCAGCCCATCTGCCTCCTCTCCTCCCGGCTTGGGGATCCCCAGTCCAACAAACAACTTGTAACGGTGTTTACAAAAGCCTACCGCTTCCCCAGCTAGGATGCCACCACGGCAGGCTACATCATCAAGGGATCCCGAGTGCGGCTGGAGTTGTTGCAAGCTTTTTTGAACGTGGTGGAAACAGGTAGCTTTTTGGCCGCTGCTCGCCTCAGCGGTCTGACCCAATCGGCCATTAGCCGCCAGATCCAGGCCCTGGAGGAAGCGGTGGGGGCTCCGCTGTTGCATCGCAAAAGCCCGGTGGCTCTAACCGTAGCTGGGGAACGGCTTTTGCCCCATGCCCGTCGCATCTGTCAAGAATGGCAGCGGGCTCAGGAAAGCATTCGAGAATGGCTGCAGGGCCAGCAAACTGAGCTCTGCATTGCTGGGATCCATTCTCTGATCGCCCATCAACTGCCGCCGGTGCTGCAACAGTTTTGCCGGGAGTACCCAGAGGTGCAGTTGCGGGTTACCGCTCTGGGCAGCGACCGCGCCTTGAAGGTGCTCAGGGATGGGCTGGTGGACGTGGCCCTGGTGATGGAGAACCCCCTGATGACGCGGGGGGCAGAGCTGGTGGTGGAGCCACTGTACTCCGAGCCGATTCAAGTGTTGATGCCCGCCAACCATCCCCTCAGCCGCTACGAGCGGATCCCCTGGAAGGTGCTGGCGGAGTATCCCCAGGCTGTGTTCAAGGATGGCTATGCCATGCGCTCCTTGGTGGGATCCCATCTGGCCCGGCAGGGGCTTCCCCTCAAAGCAGCCCTGGAACTGAACACCTTGGATGCCTTTCGGGGGGTGGTGCGACAGGGGCAGCTCATTGCCCTCCTGCCGGAGTCGGCCCTGGTGGACTGCTGCGCCGATCCGGATTTGCAGGTGCGACCCACCGAGCCCCCCCTCTTGAGGCGACAGGTGGTTATGGTTACCACCAGCGATCGCTATCGGATCCCTCCCATTCGCCGGTTTTTGCAGTTGGCCGCCCAGCTGATTAGGCAGTCTGGTAATGCTGAGCCTGCTTCCGGCGCAGATCCCCATTGGCCCTCTGCTGGGCTGTTGTCGGTTTTGTAGAGACCTTTTGTAGAAATTTCTGGTCAAATACCCATATCGGTAGTTTCAAGTGTTCCGCCCTTATCTCCCCCTATCCTGAGTAGCCCAGCGCTCCCGACCGCCGATGCTATGAGCCAAGAGTTTCGCGAGCTGTTGAAAAAAATCGGCAGCGGCACCCACACCCACCAGGATCTCAGCCGGGCAGAGGCCGCCAGCGCTGCTCGAATGCTCCTGCGGGGGGAGGCCACTCCCGCCCAGATCGGGGCTTTTTTAATTGCCCACCGCATCAAGCGCCCCACTGCCGAGGAGCTGGCCGGTATGTTGGATGCCTATGCAGAAGACGGCCCTCTTCTGCCCCGGCAGGATCTGCCTCATCCCTTGATCATCTTTGGCCATCCCTACGATGGCCGCTCGCGGACGGCACCGCTGGGGGTGCTGGTGGCTTTGCTGCTGGCAGCGGCAGGGTCAGCCGTTTTGCTGCATGGCTCTGGCTTCTGTCCCACCAAGTATGGGCTGCCCTTGGAAGCGGTGTGGCGGAGCTTGGGGGTAGATTGGCGGGGGCTATCCCTGGAGCGGGTGGGGCAACTGCTGGAACAAACCGGGCTGGGATTTTTGTATTTGCCCACCTGTTTTCCCCAGGCTCAGGCTCTGATGGACTACCGGGATCAAATCGGCAAGCGCCCCCCCTTGGCCACCTTGGAGCTGGTCTGGACACCCTACCAAGGCCCCTTTCACCTGGTGGCCGGGTACGTGCATCCGCCCACCGAGGCCACGATGCTGGAGCTGTTTGCCCTGCGGGAGATTCGGCAATTCACCACCGTCAAAGGTTTGGAAGGCAGTTGCGACCTGCCGCGGGAACGGGCGGCCATTCTCAACCAGGGCGGGAAACGGCTGCTCTTGAAGGCCAGAGATTGCCACTTGGCAGGCCCGGAGATTCCCTTCTCCGGAGAGAAAGAGCTGCTCCGGCAGATGCAGCAGGTGCTCAGCGGGGATCCCTGTGAACTCACCCCAGCCGTTCTCTGGAATGGGGGCAGCTATCTGTGGCTCCTCGGGCTTGCTCCATCCTTGCCAGAAGGGATCCAACAGGCGGAAGACCTGCTTCGCTCCGGACGGGTGATGGAGAAGCTGAAACAACTGATCCGGGTGATCGACCTGATACATTTACGCTGAACACTGCTGA